>NZ_CFETID010000009.1:0-103987 GCF_983967925.1 Croceicoccus sp.
CCGACCCTCTCGGTGTAAACGAGATGCTCTACCAGCTGAGCTAACCGCCCGGCGGCCTTTCGGCGCCATTACGAGGGCCGATTTAGACGCTTTTTCGCGCGCGTCAATCGGGCTCCTTTTTTCGCACTCGCAGCACGGATCGAGGAATGTCCACGTCGAAAAGTTTACTTGCTGTTAACACTTTTGGGTGAGAATGAGCAGGTAAGAGATTTGGGAATGCCCGCCGCTGAGCGGGCCACGACGGAAGGATTGGAAATGGACGAAACGTCACGCCTCGCGCGCCAGTGTGCCTACACTTTCATGGTCCTGCGCGTCGTGCCCGCGATGGTAGTCGCCACCTCGCTGGGACTGCTTTGGGTCCGCTGATCCTGCGGGCGGATTTCCGCTCGTGCGAATGAATTGACCGACCGCCGCGATCCAATCGCGGCGGTCGTTTTCATGTCATCCTTCGGCCAAAGCCAGCATCTCGGCCGTTTCGGCGCTGGTCCAGTCGTGCTCTCCGATCATGCGCCAGACTTCCTTGCCCTGCGCATCGTAATAGATCGTAAGCGGCAGTACGCCCCCGCCATAGGCGAACCCCAGATTGTTCTCGCTGTCGAGCCAGGGTTCCAGATTGGCGAATGTCTGCTCTTCGAAGAAGGGCTCCACCACTTCGGCGCCCTGCATATCCTGCGACACGGTGAGCACTTTCAGCGATCCCTCGCGCTCGCCCGCCAGCTGTTCGAGCATCGGCATCTCGAGCTTGCAGGGCCCGCACCAGGTCGCCCATAGATTGATGAGCAGCGGCTGGCCGGTGAATTCCGCCAGCTTCTTCTGCGTACCGTCGGGCAGGCTGATGCTGAAATCGGGCAGCACCTCGCCCGCATGGCTTTCGTCCATCACGCCGGCCTGCGGGGCGGGCTGGGCGCTTTGTGCGGCCTCGCCTTGCTGCGGAGCCTCGCTTTGACTATCGCACGCGCCAAGCGAGAAGGCGGCTGCGACGGCCAGCATTCCCGGCAGATAAGAAGGTGTGCGATTGAACATGGGCGATTCCGGCTCCGATAAGGGTAAGGCTGCAAACCAGATGTGGGGCGGGCGCTTTGCCGAAGGCCCGTCCGCGATCATGCGCGAGATAAACGCGTCCATCCCCTTCGACAAGGCGCTGTGGCGGCAGGATATCCGAGCGTCCAAGGCGCATGTCGCCATGCTGGGCGCGCAGGGCATCGTTTCGGCGGATGACATGAACGCGATCACCGAAGGCCTCGACAAGGTGGCCGCGGAATATGAAGCGAATGGCGTGCCCGAGAACTGGGACCTCGAAGACATCCACATGGTGACCGAGGACCGGCTGACCCAGCTGATCGGCGCAGCGGCCGGACGGCTCCACACCGCGCGCAGCCGCAACGATCAGGTGGCGACCGACTTCAAGCTTTGGGTGCGCGACGCGCTGGATCAGACCGATGCGGGGCTGGCGGCGCTGCAACGCGCACTGGTGACGCGCGCGGGCGAGCATGCGGGCAGCATCATGCCGGGCTTTACCCATCTGCAGACTGCGCAGCCGGTGACGCTGGGCCACCATCTGATGGCCTATTACGAGATGTTTCGGCGCGACCGCTCGCGCCTGATGGATGCGCGCGCGCGCATGAACGAATGTCCCTTGGGCAGCGCGGCGCTGGCGGGCACGGGCTTTCCGATCGACCGGCAGGCGACCTGCGAAGCGCTGGATTTCGCCAAGCCGACCGACAACAGCCTCGACGCCGTGTCCGACCGCGATTTCGCGCTCGACTATCTGCAGGCCGCCAGCCAGATCGCGCTGCATCTGTCGCGTCTGGCGGAGGAGCTGGTGCTATGGGCCAGCCAGCCCTTCGGCTTCGTTCGGCTGCCCGATACGCTGTCGACCGGCAGCTCGATCATGCCGCAGAAGAAGAACCCCGACGCCGCCGAACTGGTGCGCGGCCATGCGGGGCGCGTGACCGGCTGTCTGATGAGCCTGATGATGACGATGAAGGGCCTGCCGCTCGCCTATTCCAAGGACATGCAGGACGACAAGCCGCCGGTGTTCGAGGCGCATGGCCTGCTGGCGCTCTCCATCGCCGCGACCGAGGGTATGATCGCGGGCGCGACGTTCCGCACCGACCGGATGCGCAGCGCAGCGGAGCAGGGCTATGCCACCGCGACCGACCTTGCCGACTGGCTGGTGCGCGAAGGCGATATTCCTTTCCGCGAGGCGCATCACATCACCGGCGCGGCGGTCAAGCTGGCCGAGAGCCGGGGCATCGCGCTCGACGCGCTCAGCATGGACGATCTGAAAGGCATCGACGCGCGTATCGACGAGCGGGTCTACAAGGCGCTGTCGGTCGATTCCTCGGTCGCGGCGCGCGCCAGCCATGGCGGAACCGCGCCCGCGCAGGTAAGGCTGCGTGTCGCCGATGCGCGCCGCGCGCTCGGCATGCCCGAAACCGGGAACGGGGAGGACTGAGATGCGTCTCGTGATCACGCTCGCCCTTGCGGCACTGGCCGTCACCGGCTGCGCGCGCCAGACCGAATTGAAACCGGCCCCCGGCAACGACCTTCCGCCCACGCCCTATGGCGCGGCGATCCAGCCGGAGGCGGAAGAGCTGCTCGAACGCCCGGTGCAGGCTGCGCCAGAGCGCAATGTCGAGCTTCGCACGAGATCCGAACCGCGCGAGGAAGACCCGTTCGACCTCCCGCCCGAAGGCTGATTACCCTTGGACCATTTTCATTATCACAACGGCGAGCTTCATGCCGAGGACGTGCCGCTGGCGCGTATCGCGCAGCAGGTCGGCACGCCGGTCTATGTCTATTCGCGCGCGACGCTGGAACGCCATGCGCAGGTCTTCCGCGAGGGACTGAGTGAATTGCCGAGCGTGCACCTGGCCTTCGCGGTGAAATCCAACCCCAACCTCGCGGTGCTGAAGGTGCTGAAGGAGCAGGGCTTCGGCGCCGATGTCGTGTCCGAGGGCGAGATGCGCCGCGCGCTGGCGGCGGGCATTCCCGCGGCGGATATCGTGTTCTCGGGCGTCGGCAAGACGCGCCGTGAACTGGCCGCCGCGCTTGAGGCGCGTATCGGGCAGTTCAATCTGGAGTCCGAGGAAGAGGGCGAGGAGCTTGCTGCGCTGGCCGCCGAACGCGGCGTGACGGCGCCCTGTGCGCTGCGCGTGAACCCCGATGTCGAGGCGGGGACCCATGCCAAGATCTCGACCGGCAAGGCCGAGAACAAGTTCGGCGTGCCCTATGACCGCGCTGCGGAAATGTTCGATCGGCTGGCGCGCCTGCCCGGCATGAACCTGCGCGGGCTGGCGGTGCATATCGGCAGCCAGTTGCAGAGCCTCGAGCCGCTGGAGGCCGCCTTCACCCGCATGGGTGCGCTGATGGAGGCGATACGCGCCGAGGGGCACCACATCACCCACATGGACCTGGGCGGCGGCGTCGGCGTCCCCTACCGCGAGGGCGAGCAATTTCCGTCGCCCGCCGATTATGGCGCGATGGTCGCGCGGATCTGCAAGGATTGGAACGTCACGCTGATGTTCGAGCCGGGGCGCGTCATTACCGGCAATTCGGGCGTGCTCGTCACCGAAGTCATCCGCGTCAAGCAAGGCGTCACCGCGCCCTTCGTGGTGGTCGATGCGGCGATGAACGATCTTGCGCGCCCCGCCATGTATGATGCGTGGCACGATTTCGCCGCCGTGCGGCCCACGAATGAGAGCTTTACCGCCAGCGTCGTCGGCCCGATCTGCGAATCGAGCGACGTCTTTGCCAAGGACCGAGACGTCGATGCGGTAAAGGCGGGCGACCTCGCCGTGTTCCGCACCGCTGGCGCCTATGGCGCGACGATGGCGAACACCTACAACTCGCGCCCTTTGGTGCCCGAGGTACTGGTCAGCGGCGACAGGTTCGCGGTGGTGGCGGACCGGATCGACCCGGCGGCCATCCTCGCCGCCGAGCGCGTGCCGGACTGGCTGTGAACTCGCTGCCGCTCTTCCACCGCATCGCGGATCGCAAGGTCGTGGTGCTGGGCATGGGCGAGGCGGCAGATGCCAAGCGCCGGCTGGTCGAGCGGGCAGGCGGCATCTGCGTGGGCGAGGCGGAGGCGCATCATGCGCAGCTGGCTTTCGTGGTCCTGGACGACGAGGTTGAGGCGAAGGCCGCGGCGATGCGGCTGCGGGGCAAAGGCCTGATCGTCAATGTGACCGACCGGCCAGCCTTGTGCGATTTTACCGTCCCCTCGATCGTCGACCGCGATCCGGTGATTGTGGCGGTCGGCACCGGTGGCGCATCGGCAGGCATGGCAAAGATGCTGCGGTTGCGGCTCGAACGGTTCCTGCCCCAGACTTTGGGCTTGCTGGCGCGGCAATTATCGGCGGGCCGGGACATGATCCGCGCGCGCTTTCCCACCGCGGACCAGCGGCGGCGCGCGCTGGATGCGGCCCTGCGCGAGGGCGGTCCGCTCGATCCGATGGCCACCCATGACGGGAATGCCGTCGCGCGCTGGCTGGAAGGCGAAAGCGCGGACGCCGAGCGGGGACGATATGAGATCGTGCTGCGATCGGACGACCCGGACGACCTTACCCTGCGCGAGGCAAGATGGCTGGGCGGGGCGGATGTCGTCGTGCACGATCCCGACGTGCCGCAATCGATACTCGTCCGCGCCCGCGCCGACGCCGTGCGCCTGCCGAGCGAGGAAAACGGCCCGGCATTAGCGCCCGATGCATTGACGATTGCGATTCGAAAGAAGCGATAAAGTATCAGACTATGTCACTTGATATTGCGCGGCATTCGATCCTCGGCAAAGCGCTGCGCATGGAAGTGAACACGCCTGACGGGGCCGACGATCCCGAAGCTCTTCGTCACGCCGCCAATAATTGCCGGCACATGCTGCAGGTCCTCGAGCGCAAGCTCGCGGAGGCGGACGCCTTTCTGCGCGAGGGCGAGCCCGACCGTTGCCGTCAGGTTCTGGGCTATTTGCAGCAGGCGTTTCCCGAAGTGATCGCGGCACTCGATCCCGGCCGTCATCGCAATCCGAACTAGCCCGGCAGTTCAATCCAGTCCGGGCGCGGACAGGGCGTCGATCGCGGCCTGAAGAATGATTGCGGCCGCATGGCTGTCGATCCGCTCCGCACGGCGGGCGCGGCTCATGTCCTGCTCGATCATGGCGCGTTCTGCGCCCGCGGTGGACAGGCGCTCGTCCCACAGCAGGATCGGCAGCGCGAACGCGGCGTCGAGGTTGCGGGCGAGTGCGCGCGCGGCCTGAGCGCGCGGGCCCTCGCTGCCGTCCATGTTCTTGGCAAGGCCGATCACGATCCCCGCCACCTTGCGCTGGGTTATCTGCGCCGCGAGCGCCTCTTTCAACGCGCCGAACTTGCCGCGCGGCATTGTCTTGCCCGCCGTCGCGAATCGCCAGCCCGCATCGCACAGCGCCACGCCGACCGTCTTCGTACCCGGATCCAGCCCGATCAGCATGCCGCCATCGGGAAGCGCGTCGGAAAATGCGCGCGCGGTCTCGACGATCATGACGCTGCCGGAACGGCCTTTGCGTAACCCGCCTCGCGCCGCGCCACGTCGGCGCGCAGATTGGCCCAGAACAGCGGTATGTCATAGACGTGGTAATTATTGCCGGGCAGCACGGCATTGCCCATCTCTGGCGGATCGCCGATCAGCAATATGCCGCGCGGATCGCATTTGGCGGGCACCGCGCCGGTGACGATGCGGCCTCCGGTCAGGCCTTCGTCGGGCACCAGCGTCCCCAGATTGTCCTCCATCGGCGCTTCGCCGCCGACGCCGCCGGTCAGCGGGTTCGAGCACAGCACGTTTTCGGGCAGCTTGGGCACGCCGTCGAGGTCGGGGCCGCGTGCATAGGCCTCCAGCAAAGCTTCCGGATTGGCGGGGTCGGCAAAGCTCTGCCAGCTCATCACGCAGCCGGCCTGTGCGGGCGTGGCGCAAGCGGGCATGCCCATCGCGGGAAGGTCGACCTCGGTCGATACCGGCCAGCCGATCACATAGGCCGCCACTATCCGCGAGGCGAGCGGCGTGCCGGCGACCTTCTCCTTGATCAGGCGGATCAGGTGCAGCGATCCCTGGCTGTGACCCGCAAGCACGATGGGTGCATCCTGCGGGATCGACTGGACGAAATAGTCGAAGGCCTGCGCCACATCGGCATAGGCGGCATCGACGGCGCGCTTCGCCTGAGGCTTTTGCGTCAGGAAAGCGCCCACGGCGGCCTGCCGGTAGCGCGGCGCCCACAGCTGGATCGAGCGATTGAACGGGCTGGCCATGCCGCGCACGAATAATTCGGCCCCGCTGCGGCCGTCCGCATCGTCCAGCGGCGCGTTCCAGTGGTCGGTCGCGGTATAGCTGGTCGGGTGAACGAAAAACACCGCGCTGTCGGATGCGCCCCCTTCTTCGACGAAGCCTTCGGGCAGGAACCTGGCGGGATTGCTTTCGCCCATGCCCGGACGCGAAATCCACATCGCCGGGTCTTCATAGGCATTGTCCTGCAACGCGGCCTGTTCCTCGAACTCGCCCGAGGGAACAAATACGAGTTCGGTCAGCTCGCGCGACCAGAAGCTGAGCGCGATGCCGCCCGCGATGACCACCACCACCAGAAACGCGATGACGTAGAGAAACTTGCGCGCCATTAATAACCCTTGTTCGCTAACCTTGGTGTTCGCCTAAACCGGCCTGAAGCTCCGCTCGGCCTCGATGTCGTTGAAGTCATCTTTCCGGCTGTGGTCCGAGCGATATTCCAGCATGACCTTGATCATCGCGATCAGCGGATCCGCCAGTGCCAGCCCGAGTATGCCGAACAGCACACCCAGCACGAGCTGCCCGGCCAGCACCAGCGCGGGGGCGAGGTCGACCGTCTTCTTCGCGATCATCGGAATGACGATATAGCCGTCGAAGGTCTGGACCACGAAATAGACCCCCACGCAATAAAGCGCCATGTCGACGCCGCCCGAAAAGCCGACCAGCACCATCAGCAGGCCTGAGATCAGCGCCCCGATATTGGGAATGAAGGCCAGCAATCCGGTCAATAGCCCGAGCAGCGAAGCCAGCGGCACGCCATACAGGGCAAGCGCGGCCCAGGTGAGCAGGCCTTCGAAAACCATGCCGACCAGACGGCCGAACATCAGCCGGCGCAGCGAGTATCCCATCTGCGCCGCCATCTCGAAAAACGCCTCGCGGCGGCTGTCAGGCACCATCCATGCCACGCCGCGCTCGTAGAGATTGGGTTCCAGCGCGACATAGATGCCGATGATGAGGATAAGGAAGAGAGTGGTTAATCCGCCGATGATACCGCCGACCGCGCTGGTCAGCTGACCGATGCTGCCCGCTGCCTGTTCGGCGAGGCTGCGAAATTCTTCGGCGCGGATCTCGATCCCCTGTTCGCGCAGCCATGCGAACAGGCGAAGTGCCTGATCCTCGACCAAAGCCGGAAACTGCGCCGCTTCCTCGGCCAGCGACGTGCCGGCGAAGATGGCAACCCAAACGATGAAGGCCGCGCCCAGCAGCAGCGCGATGGCGACGCGCCATACCCGCGCGATCGGCAGGACGCGCCCCAGCAGCCGCGCGCCGCCGTCGATGATCGCGGCCAGCACAAGCCCGCCGAACACGACCAGCAGAGCCTGCGACATGTAGATGGCGATGCCGACCAGCGCGACGACCCAGACCCAGACCAGCGCCCGGCGCGCCTCGAACCGCAGGCGCGGATCGGCGATGCGAGTGGGGCTGGCCGTTTGCGGATGCGGATCGCTGTCGTCCATCGGTCCTATCCCCCCATTCGTTGCATGGCCGGCTCACCTGCTGCGACCGGCCTTATAACCGGACGCAGAGTGCGCCATGCGCGTTCGGTGCGCAAGCCGCTCCACCATGAAAGCGGGTTCCACGATTCGCTGCCGTCGAGCGAGAAAGTGATGAACTCGGCGCGTCCACCGACGTCCGCAAGCGGCACCGGCCCGCCAAGGCCAAGCCCGGGCCGCATTTCGCGGCTGTCCGCCGAATGATCGCGATTATCCCCCATCAGGAACACATGATCGGCGGGCACGGTGATTTCCGGCCTGTTGTCGAGCGACTGGTTCAGATGATCGATGACCAGATAGCTGGCCCCGTTGGGTAGCGTTTCGCGCCATGTCGGCGGCTCGTAGACCTCGCGCCCGCTGGGCAGGCGCACGCGGAAACGCTCGAACGCCTCAAGACAGGGGCGGCCGTCGCACCATTGCGAATCGTCGGTATCCAGCTGAATCGGCGGCTCGACCTCTTGCGGAACGGGCTCGCCGTTCAGGATGATCTGCCCGCGCCGCACCGCGATCCGGTCGCCCGGAAGGGCCACCACGCGCTTGATCCAGTCCTCATTCGCGTAAGGGGGCGAGACGATGACGATGTCGCCATATTCGGGCGTGCCCGCCATCACGCGCGTCGCCGAACGCGGCAATACGTGGAACGAGGCCGACACCCAGCTCCAGCCATAGGGATATTTCGACACGATCAGCCTGTCCCCGACAAGCAGGTTGGGCATCATGGATCCGCTGGGGATGTAGAAGGGCTTGGCCACCAGCGAATGGAACGCCAGCACGGCCAGCAGCATCGCGGCCAGTCCTGCCGCCTCCTGCAGCCAGTTCACGCGTTCGCGGGCGGGGGCGTCGATCGGTTCGATACTATTGGCGGACCGGGTCGTCTGCGCAGGGCGCGAATTGAACCGCAGGCCTTGGCGCCAGTCGGGGCGGGGGCTGTTCACGGCGCGTTCGCCAGCAGGCGGGCCTCGATCACGACGAAGGCCTGCGCCCAGGGATGGTCGTCGGTCAGCGTTAGATGGACGATCGCCTCGTGTCCGGCGGGAGTCAGTTCGGCCAGCCGCGCCGCCGCCCCGCCTTCAAGCGCGAGAATCGGCGCGCCCGACGGCGCGTTCACCACGCCGATGTCCTTCATGAACACGCCGCGCTTGAAGCCCGTGCCGACCGCCTTGGAGAACGCCTCCTTCGCGGCGAAGCGCTTTGCATAGGTGCCGGCGCGGGTGAAGGGACGGCGCGCAGCCTTGGTCCGTTCGATCTCGGTAAAGACGCGCAGCTCGAACCGCTCGCCGAACCGGTCCAGCGAGTTCTGGATCCGCTCGATATTGCAGAGGTCGGAGCCCATGCCGATGATCATGCGAAGCCACCGATGAAAAGCAGTGAACCGGGGCGCGAAGCGACTCCCGCAAGGCCAAACGGCCGCCGCTTATGCGGCAAAGCCAAGCGGGCCGGATGGCCCGCGCCCGGCGTTTGAGGGGCAAAGATCAACGGGCCTCGTCCATAAGTTCGCGCATCCGGCGCACGGCACTTTCAAGTCCGACGAAAACCGCCTCGCCGATCAGGTAATGGCCGATGTTCAGTTCGGCCAGCTGCGGGATGGCCGCGATCGGCTGGACATTCTCATAGGTCAGCCCGTGGCCCGCATGGGGTTCGATCCCGTTCTTTGCCGCCAGTGCCGCCATGTCGGCAATACGCTTCAGCTCGCGGGCGCGTTCCTCGCCGATGGCATGGGCGTATTCACCGGTGTGGAATTCCACCACCGGGACGCCCAGACGCAAGGCAGCCTCAAGCTGTCGTTCCTCCGCCTCGATGAACAGCGAAACGCGGATGCCCGCATCGGCAAGCCGCGACACGATGGGCGCCAGCCTGTTGTGCTGGCCCGCCGCGTCGAGCCCGCCTTCGGTGGTGCGTTCCTCGCGCTTTTCAGGGACGATGCAGGCGGCATGCGGGGCATGCGACAGCGCGATAGCCAGCATCTCTTCTGTCGCCGCCATCTCCAGGTTGAGCGGAAGACCGGTGGCCGACTGGATGCGCGACAGGTCGCCGTCGCGGATATGGCGCCTGTCCTCGCGCAGATGCGCGGTGATGCCGTCGCCGCCGACCGCCGCGACGATCTCCGCCGCGCGAACGGGATCGGGATGATCTCCGCCGCGCGCATTACGGATGGTCGCGACGTGATCGATATTCACGCCCAGCCTGAGGGCATGCGGCGCTGGTCCGGAGGCGGTCACCGAAGGATCTCCGTCAGGGCTTCTTGCGACTGCCCGGCTTCTCGACCGGGATCGCGGCAAGCTCGGCAGGCACCTCGTCATCGGCATAGGTCGGGAAGGAAAGCGAGACGAGCGCGTGATAGGGGATGTCGAATTCGACCTTGCCGCCCGAACGGTCGACCAGCGAACAGATGCCGACGACCTTGCCGCCCGCGTCCTCGACCGCCTTGATCGCCTCGCGGCTGGACAGGCCGGTGGTGACGACGTCCTCGACCATCAGGATCTTCTCGCCCGGCTGGATGTCGAACCCGCGGCGAAGTTCGAACGTGCCGGTGGGACGCTCTACGAAGATGGCGTCGACCTGGAGCGCGCGGCCCATTTCGTGCCCGATGATGATCCCGCCCATCGCGGGCGAGACGACCTTTTCGATCTTGCCGCGCAGGTCGCGGGGGAGGGCGGCGGCCAGCGCCAGCGCCAGCCGTCCGGCGCGGTCGGGGCTCATCAGCACGCGCGCGCATTGCAGGTAATGGGCGCTGTGGCGGCCCGACGACAGCAGGAAGTGCCCTTCGAGCAATGCGCCGGCGGCGCGAAATTCCGACAGGACCTCGTCTTCGTTCATCATTCCTCGTCCAATAGGCGCTGCGACAGCGGCGGGCGTGATCCCGCGCATGCACCGTGCCCCTATATAAGGAGCATGCGACAGGGCGTCCTGTCCCGGCAGCGAAACGGGTGGCCGCCAGATGGCAAAAAGCCGGCGGAATGCAAGCTTAATCAAAAATATCCCCTAGAGGTGCTTGAGGACGCCCGCAAGCGCGCGTATAGGCCCCCCAAGTCTTGCCCCTTCGGGCAGGCCCGATGGCATGTTATTCGTGCTATTCGCGTGGATATGTACCACGTTTCAGTTCAGTCAGCCCGCCGATTGGGATGGCAGTTTAACGACTGCCCGACCGGGGTGGGAACGGGATCAGGGAAAGCGATCTTGACAGTCATGGGAATCCGCCGCGCAGCCCAGTACGCGACCTTCGCGGGCGCAGCCTTGATGGTTTCGGCAGGCACCGCATTGGCCGCCGCCGCCGAAGCCACCGCGCTGCCGGAAGATGCCGTCGTGGGCGGTTACGTCCCGATGAAACCGACCGAGGGCAAGGGCATGCCGACCCCGGGCGCCATCGGCTTTCAGGAGCAGTTTTCGCCGATCGGCGAATACGGTCAGTGGATGCACAATGCCGTGCTGATGCCGATCATCACGGCCATCTCGCTCCTGGTTCTGCTTCTTCTCCTGTGGGTGGTCGTCCGTTATCGGACGAAGGCCAATCCCAAGCCCTCGCGCACCAGCCACAACACGCTGATCGAAGTGGTCTGGACGCTGCTGCCGGTTCTGGTGCTTCTGGGCATTGCGGTGCCGTCGATGCGCCTGCTGGCGAGCCAGTACGAGACCGCGCCCGAAGGCGCGCTGACGGTCAAGGTTACCGGCTATCAGTGGTACTGGGGCTATACCTATCCCGACTACGGCGGTTTCGAGGTCATCTCGAACATGCTGCCCGAGGATGAGGCGCTTGCCAACGGTGAACCGACCCAGCTCGCGGTGGATAAGCGGATGGTCGTGCCGGCAGGCGTTCCGATCCGTATCCAGACCATCGGCGCGGACGTGATCCACTCGTTCGCGGTTCCCTCGCTCTGGTTCAAGCTGGACGCCGTTCCGGGCCGCCTGAACGAGAAGGTGATGTTCATCGAAGAACCGGGTGTCTATTACGGCCAGTGCATGGAACTGTGCGGCGCGCGTCACGGCTTCATGCCGATCGCGGTCGAGGCATTGCCCCGTGACAAATTCGAACAATGGGTTCTGGAACAGCCGGGCGGCACGCTTGGCGAACCGGCGATGACGGACGTCAACATGCCGGTCCAGGAGCCCGAATCGGCTGTTCCCGGCGCAGCGGGGGCTCCGCGCCCCGACAGCGCGCTTGAGGAAGACGTCGATGCCGCAGAGCCGGCGCCGACCGCAGCCTGACAGATTTTACGGATAGGGTACCAAGACGATGGCCACGACCGCCCCTGAAACCTTCCCGGTCCACGAGGACGCGCATCACGATGCGCACGCGGATCACAAGCCGGCGTTCTTCCAGCGCTGGTTCATGTCGACGAACCATAAGGACATCGGCACCCTCTACCTGATCTTCTCGATCTTCGCGGCCATCGTCGGCGGCGGCATTTCGGGCATCATGCGTATGGAGCTGGCCGAACCGGGTATCCAGTACCTGGGCGCGGTTCACGAGTTTCTCGGCGGCGCGGCTGGCGATTTCGACGGTTCGCTCCACCTGTGGAACGTGCTGATCACGGCGCACGGCCTGATCATGGTGTTCTTCGTGGTCATGCCCGCCATGATCGGCGGGTTTGCCAACTGGTTCGTTCCGATCATGATCGGCGCGCCCGACATGGCGTTCCCGCGCATGAACAATATCAGCTTCTGGCTGACCTTCATGGGCTTCTGCTCGCTGATGATGAGCGCGTTCATGCCTGGTGGTACCGGCATGGGCGCAGGCACCGGCTGGACCGTTTATGCCCCGCTTTCGACCACGGGTTCGCCCGGACCGGCGGTGGACTTCGGCATCTTCGCGCTCCACCTTGCGGGTGCGGGCTCGATCATGGGTGCGATCAACTTCATCACGACCATCTTCAACATGCGCGCACCGGGCATGAGCCTGCACAAGATGCCGCTGTTCGTGTGGTCGGTTCTGGTCACGGCGTTCCTGCTGCTGCTCGCGCTTCCGGTGCTGGCCGCGGCGATCACGATGCTGCTGACCGATCGTAACTTCAACACCACCTTCTTCACCCCGCAGGGTGGCGGTGACCCGATCCTGTACCAGCACCTGTTCTGGTTCTTCGGTCACCCCGAAGTGTACATCATGATCCTGCCGGGCTTCGGCATCATCTCGCAGATCATCTCGACCTTCAGCCGCAAGCCGGTGTTCGGCTACCTCGGCATGGCCTACGCCATGGTCGCGATCGGCGTCGTCGGCTTCATCGTGTGGGCGCACCACATGTACACCGTCGGCCTGTCGGTTAACGAGAAGATGTATTTCACCGCTGCGACCATGGTGATCGCGGTGCCGACCGGCGTGAAGATCTTCAGCTGGATCGCCACGATGTGGGGCGGTTCGCTGCGCTTCGCCTCGCCGATGTGGTGGGCGCTGGGCTTCATCTTCCTGTTCACCGTTGGCGGCGTGACCGGTGTGGTGCTGGCCAATGGCGGCATCGACGACAATCTGCACGACAGCTATTACGTTGTGGCGCACTTCCACTACGTGCTGTCGCTGGGCGCCGTGACCGCGATGTTCGCCGGCTGGTACTACTGGTTCCCCAAGATGTTCGGCGTCTGGCACTCGGAGCTTCTGTCGAAGCTGCAGTTCATCGTCTTCTTCGTGGGCGTGAACACGCTGTTCTTCCCGATGCACTTCCTGGGCATGAACGGCATGCCCCGCCGCTATCCCGACTACACCCCGGCTTTCGAGCTGTGGAACTGGGTCGCGACCAAGGGTTACGAGATCATGGCGGTGAGCATCGTGATCTTCTTCGCCAACATCCTGTACGCGATCATCGTGCGCAAGAAGGCGGAAGGTAACTATTGGGGCGAAGGTGCGACGACGCTGGAGTGGACGCTGTCCTCGCCCCCGCCGTTCCACCAGTTCGAGACCCTGCCGGTGATCGACGACAAGGCGGGCGCCGCTCACTAAGGCCCTCGGGCCGGGGTCAGGGCGCCGTCCTGACCAGAGAATCAGGGGGGCGTCGATGGAGCAGCGGCTCCGTCACGCTCCCCTTCGCTTATCGCGGGTCTGGCTGAACGGACCTTTAGGGAACTATCATGGCAAGCATGGCCAACACCGAAGACAGCATCGCGGCGGGCATTGCCCTGCCTGCGGACTGGCGCGATTTCGTCGCGCTGACAAAGCCGCGCGTGATGTCGCTGGTGGTGTTCACTGGCCTGTGCGGATTGCTGGCGGCACCGGGCGCGATCCATCCGATCATCGGCTTTACCGCCATCCTGTGCATCGCATTCGGCGCAGGCGGCGCGGCGGCCCTGAACCAGTGGTACGAGGCCGACATCGACGGCCAGATGAAACGCACCGCAGGCCGTCCGATCCCAGCCGGCCGGATGGACCGCGATAATGCGCGCGATTTCGGAATCGCACTTTCCGCCGGCTCGGTCATGGTGATGGGCCTTGGCGTGGGCTGGCTGGCAGCGGCCCTGCTGGCGTTTTCGATTCTCTATTATGCCGTGGTCTATACGATGTGGCTCAAGCCGCGGACGCCGCAGAACATCGTCGTGGGCGGCGGTGCAGGGGCGTTCCCGCCGCTGATCGGCTGGGTAGCGGTGACGGGCGACATCACGCTCATGCCGATCCTGCTGTTCGCGATCATCTTCATGTGGACGCCGCCGCATTTCTGGGCGCTCGCCATGTTCGTGAAGACCGATTACGCGCGCGTCGGCATCCCGATGATGCCCGTCGTCGCGGGTGAGGTTTCGACCCGCCGCCAGATCCTTGCCTATGCGGTCGCACTCGCGCCTGTTGCGCTCGCGCCCTGGTTCGTGAGCGGGGCGGGCATTGTCTATGCGATCAGTGCTGCCGCGCTGTCGGCCATGTTCATTGCGCTCTCGGTCCCGGTCGGACTACGCCGCTCGCAGCCCGACGATACGATGAAGCCGGAAAAGCGCCTGTTCGGGTTCAGCATCCTTTATCTGTTCGCATTGTTCGGCGCGCTGGTGATCGATCGGCTGCTCGCGCAGGCGGGGATCATCGCATGACCGTGCCGCATGGGACCGAAAGCGAAACCGACCGCGAAAAGCTGACGCGCGAGATTCGCGTGCGGCAAAAGGCGCGCAATATCGCGTTGGGCCTGTTTCTCGGCGGGTTGGTGGTTCTGTTCTTCCTTCTCACCATTGTTCGATTTCCGACGAGTTGATCCATGGCACAGACAATCGCCCCATCCGGAAATGGCCCGAACCGGCCGCGCATGGCTCAGAACACGCGCACCGGTCTGATCTTCCTCGGTGTTGCGCTGGCGATGCTGGCGCTGGGTTATGCAGCCGTGCCGCTCTATCGCATGTTCTGTCAGGTAACGGGCATCGACGGCACGACGCAAAGGGCCAGCGCCGCGCAGGCTTCGGCCGTTCAGGCGACCGGGCAGCGGATCTCGGTTCGATTCGACGGCAATGTCGCCAATGGCCTGCCGTGGACGTTCCGCCCGATGCAGACGACCAGCAATGTCGTCATCGGCGAGAAGGCGCTTGCGAAGTACGAGGCGCGGAACAATGCGGCGCGCGACATCACGGGAACGGCGGTGTTCAACGTCAGCCCTGTGCAGGCGGGCAAATATTTCACCAAGATCGAATGCTTCTGCTTTACCGAGCAGACGCTGAAGCCGGGACAGGACGTCGAGATGCCGGTCATCTATTATGTCGATCCCGCGATCCTGGAAGATCCGGATACGAAGGATATTGAGCAGATCACGTTGAGCTACAGCTTTTACGAAAGCGAGCGGCTCTAGCGGCGCCGGATACTCTATTCGGCATCGCAGGCGTAAAGCCTCTGGACCATTGGGGGTCCGCTGGCTAAAGCGCGGCGCTAAGGTTTGGGTTTGCATGCGGCGCAGCTGTGCCGTTCACGCGAACCGTTTGGGCGATCAGTTAAGGGAAGACACGCGACAATGGCCGGCACCAAGAACCACGATTATCATATCCTGCCGACCGACCCCTGGCCGTTTCTCACCTCGTTCTCAGCGCTGGTGATGACCTCGGGTCTGGCGTTCTTCATGCACGATTACCCGTTCGGCACCTATTTGCTGATCGCGGGTCTGATCGGGCTGATCATTTCGATGTTCAGCTGGTTCGGCAACATCATCAAGGAAGCGCGTGCCGGCGATCACACGCCGGTGGTCCAGCTTCACCAGCGCTATGGCATGATCCTGTTCATCGCGTCCGAAGTGATGTTCTTCGTCGGCTGGTTCTGGGCGTTCTTCGACTTCTCGCTGTTCCCCAGCACGCTGGCCGAATCGGTCGATGGCGTGTGGCCGCCCGCCGCAATCGAGGCGGTGATGGATCCGTTCGACCTGCCGCTGCTCAACACCCTCATCCTGCTGTGTTCCGGTACCACGGTCACCTGGGCGCACCACTCGCTGATCCACGGCGACCGCGAAGGGCTGAAGCAGGGCCTGTGGCTGACGGTCATCCTCGGCGTGCTGTTCAGCATGATCCAGGCTTACGAGTACATGCACGCGCCGTTCCCCTTTGGCGAGAACACCTATGGCTCGGTCTTCTACATGGCGACCGGTTTCCACGGCTTCCACGTCATCGTCGGCACCATCATGCTGATCGTCTGCCTCGTGCGCGCCTACAAGGGCGATTTTACCCCGCGTCAGCATTTCGGTTTCGAGGCAGCCGCCTGGTACTGGCACTTCGTCGACGTCGTCTGGCTGTTCCTGTTCATTGCCGTCTACGTCTGGGGCGGCTGGGGTGCCACGATCCATTGATAACGATGAAGCGCCGGCGGTGACGGATCCTGATCAACAGGCGTCCGTCCCGCTGGCGTCCGATCCCGGCGGGCCGGATCTGGGTCCTGCGCTGCGCAGTGCGGTGCTGGGCGAATGCCCGCGATGCGGTGCGCAGACGATGTTTGCAGGCGGGTTCCCGGCAGGCTGGGTTCGCTTCGCAAGCCGATGCGGATCCTGCGGGCTGGATTACGAGCGCTTCAACGTGGGTGACGGTCCCGCGGCATTCCTGACCCTGATTATCGGAGCGATCATAACCGGGCTGGCGATCTGGCTGGACATCGCCGCCAATCCCCCGTTCTGGGTTCATGTGCTGCTGTGGGTCCCGCTGACGGTGGTCATGGTGATGGGCGGCCTGCGCGTCGCCAAGGGCCTGCTACTGATCATCGAATATCACCGCGATGCGCGCGAAGCGGGTGGCCGCGATCCCGAGGCATGATGCGGCGCCTTCCCGTAATCCCGACCATTTTCGTGCTCGCCGCGGTCGCCGTCATGGTGGCGCTGGGCATGTGGCAAATCCAGCGCGCGAACTGGAAGCACGAGCTTCTTACGCGTTACGCCGATGCCGCGCAGGACGACACGCCGGTCGCCTGGCCCGTCTCGGCCGACCAGTTCGAGGCGAATTATTACCGACGCTCCACCTTCACCTGCTCAGAGGTTACCAGCCGCGATGCCATCGCAGGCCGCAACAGCGAGGGCGCTGCGGGCTGGGTGCAGATCGCGAATTGCCGCACGGCAGAAGGCAACGAGGCCGCGGTGCAGATGGGCTGGACGCAAAATCCGCAACCGGTCCGCTGGGATGGCGGCAAGGTGACAGGCCGCATAACGCGTTACGGCGAAGGCGTGCGCCTGGTCGCCGATCCGCCCGTGGCCGGACTGCGCGCCAATGCGGCGCCGGATCCGCGCGATCTGCCCGACAACCACATGGCCTATGCGTTTCAATGGTTCTTTTTCGCCATCACCGCTCTGGTCATTTATGGCCTAGCGCTGCGCCGACTCCGTTCGAAACCCGCTGACTGACCCTTGGAACGCCGCATGATCAGCGCCGTCTTGCCTTGACGGGCCAGCGGGGCTAACCGCGCGCCTCATGGACTATATCAGCACCAGAGGCAGCGCCGCGCCGCTCGATTTCCGTTCGGTCACGCTTGCCGGTCTTGCCAGCGACGGCGGGCTTTACGTGCCCCGCGAATGGCCGCGCTTTTCGGCCGACGACATCGCGGAGATGGCAGGCCTGCCTTATGCCGAGCTGGCAGCGAAAGTCATGCAGCCCTTCGTCGGCGACTGTATCGCGCCCGACCGCCTGCTGGAGCTGACGCGGCAGGCCTATGGCCGCTTTGCGCACAAGGCGGTGACCCCGCTGACCCAGTTTGACGAGCGCAACTGGCTGCTCGAACTGTTCCACGGACCCACGCTGGCGTTCAAGGACGTGGCGTTGCAGCTGCTCGGTCTGCTGTTCGAGGAGTTCCTCAAGGATAGCGACCAGCACCTGACCATCGTCGGGGCGACCAGCGGCGATACCGGCAGCGCCGCGATCGACGCGGTGGCGGGGCGCGAGAAGATCGACATCTTCATGCTCCACCCCAAGGGCCGCGTCAGCGAGGTGCAGCGCCGCCAAATGACCAGCGTGATCGCACCCAACGTGCACAATATCGCGCTGGAAAACGCCAGCTTCGACGACGCTCAGGCCATGGTGAAGCGCATGTTCGCCGATACCGACATGACCGGGCGGTTCCGGATCACGGCGGTCAATTCGATCAACTGGGCGCGGCTGATGGCGCAGGTGGTCTATTATTTCGCCGCCGCGATTCAGCTGGGCGCGCCGCATCGCAAGACCGCGTTCAGCGTGCCGACCGGCAATTTCGGCGACGTGTTCGCGGGCCATGTGGCCGCGCGCATGGGGCTTCCGATCGAGCGGCTGATCGTTGCGACCAATGTGAACGACATTCTCCACCGCGCATTGTCGACCGGCGATTATTCGGCGCATGGCGTCACGCCGACCGAAGCGCCGTCGATGGACATTCAGGTCAGCAGCAATTTCGAACGCCTGCTGTTCGATGCTGGCGGGCGTGACGGCGCGGCCATGGCCGACCAGATGCGCGGGTTCGAGGGGTCGAAGGCGATGCAGCTGACGAATGCGCAGAGGGAAGGCGCGGCTTCGCTGTTCGCCAGCGCGCGGGTCGATGCCGAATCGATGCGTGCCGCGATGCGTTGGGCGCATGACAATTGCGACAAGATCATCGATCCGCATACGGCGATCGGGCTTTCCGCGGCGCTGGATGCCGATCTGCCGCACGGCGTGCCGGTGGTGACGCTGGCGACCGCCGATGCCGCGAAATTCGCTCCTGCGGTCGAGGCTGCCATCGGCGTCTCTCCGGAATTGCCGCCGCGCATTGCCGATCTAATGAACCGTGAAGAGGCCTGCACCGATCTGCCCGGCACCTACGAAGCGGTCGCCGCTTTCGTCGCCGAGCATGCAACGCCAAGCCCCGCGCCCGTCGCCTCCTGATGGCCAGCCTTGTCGAACTTCCCCAATTGCTGATCGGTGAGGGCTGGGCGGATTACGCGCTGCTCGACAGCGGCGAGGGGCGGAAGTTCGAAAGCTATGGCCCTTTTCGGTTTATCCGCCCCGAACCGCAGGCGATGTGGAAGCCGCGTTTGCGCGAATGGGACGCGCATGGCGAATTCGTGCCCGGATCGGACGAGGATGGCGGCGGGCGCTGGCAATTCGCCAAACCGGTTCCGGAAGACGGCTGGCCGCTAAGCTGGCGCGAGGTGAAGTTCACCGCGCAATGCACGCCGTTCCGCCATCTCGGTTTCTTCCCCGACATGGCCCCGGTCTGGGACTGGATGGACGCGATGCTGGAAGGCACGGCGGATCCGCAGACGCTCAATCTGTTCGGCTATACCGGCGTCGGTTCGCTGTCGCTCGCCCGGCGCGGCGCGGTGGCGCATGTCGATGCCAGCAAGAAATCGGTGGCGCAGGCGCGTGACAATGCGGCGCTGAGCGGGATGGACGATGCGCCGGTCCGCTGGCTGGTCGACGACGCCGCCAAGTTCGCCGCGCGCGAGGTGCGTCGAGAGAGGCGCTATGACGGCATCATCCTCGACCCGCCCAAGTTCGGACGCGGCCCCAAGAACGAGACATGGCGGATCGAGGAAAGTCTCGCCCCGCTGATCGCCGATTGCCGCCAGCTGCTGGACGGCGATTCGCGCTTCCTGTTCCTGACGGCCTATGCCGTGCGGATGAGCTCGCTGTCGCTGGCGGGCCTGCTGGACGAGCAGTTCGCCGCGCTGCCGGGCCGCGTAGAGCACGGCGAGCTGGCGGTGCGCGAAGCCGCCGCGCCCGGCACCGATACACGCCGTATCCTGCCCACTGCCATTTTCGCCCGCTGGGCCAATGATCGAGGATCATGAGATGAACGATTCGCTGATCCTCGAGGTCGAAGACCTTGTCGTCGATGTGCTGACCGGCATCTATTCGGAAGAAACCGGCAAGCCGCAGCCGCTGCGCATTTCGATCGCGGTGGAACTCGATATGCCGGGCCGGTTCGAGCCCGACACCCCGCTCGACGCCAGCAAGAACTACATGGACCTGAAATTCGCGGCAACGCAGGCGCTGCCGCCCGGCGTCCATTTCAAGCTGATCGAGGCGGTGGCCGACCATGTCTGCGACACGCTGTTCGTGCAGGATGGGCGGGTGAAATGGGTCCGGGTCAAGATCGTCAAGCTCGCCATTGCAGAGCATGACGAGAAGATCGGCATGACGCTGACGCGGCACAGGCGATGACGGGCGCGGCTGTCCTGGAGGTCGAACTGGCCGGCGCCGATCCGCTTGCCGCGGCGGCGGTGTTCCACCAGGTGCATCTGCCGCGCGCGGTCGCGCTGGTGGCCGAGGGTTGCCAATCCATCGTCCTGCAATTCGATCACGCCGAGGAAAAGCCGCATCGCTGGCGCCGCGAAGCCGTCGCCGCACTGGCCCGCGCGGCGGTTCCGGCGCGGGTGAACGGGGTCGCGCCCGCCTCGGCAGGGGGATGCGAGGACGCGCTTAAGGCTACCATCGCCTTTCTACACGCCAATGAAGGCGTCACCGGTCAATTGCTGATTGCGGGAACGCTTGGCGGGACTTGAACGCTCTGGCACAATGCACCGCATGGATCCTGTATCGCAGCCCGCCCTCATCGACGGATTCGGCCGCCGGATAAGCTATCTGCGGCTGTCGCTGACCGACCGGTGCGATCTGCGCTGCAGCTATTGCATGCCCGAACGCATGCAGTTCCTCCCCCGCGCCGAGGTTCTCTCGCTTGAGGAAGCGCACCGGCTGGCGCTGGCCTTCATCGACCGGGGCGTGACCAAGATCCGGCTGACGGGCGGCGAGCCTTTGGTGCGGCGCGACATGATCGAGCTTGTGCGGGCATTGGGCCGCCGGCTGGGCAGCGGGCTTGAGGAATTGACCCTCACTACTAATGGCACCCAGCTGCGCCAGTTCGCGCCCGATTTGGCGGAGGCGGGCGTCGAGCGCGTCAATGTATCGCTCGACACGCTGGACCGCGCGACATTCGAACGGCTGACGCGGCGCGACCGGCTGGAGACGGTGCTCGACGGCATCGCCGCCGCGCGCGAGGCGGGGCTGAAGGTCAAGCTGAACACCGTCGCGCTGAAGGGCGTGAACGAGCACGAGATTCCGGCCATGATCGAATGGGCGCATGGCGAGGGGCATGACGTTACCCTGATCGAGGTCATGCCGCTGGGCGAGGTGGATGGCGAGCGGATCGATCATTACCTGCCGCTCGATGCCGTGCGGTCCGAGCTCGAAAATCGCTGGACGCTGACGCCAAGCGGTCACCGCACGGGCGGGCCGTCGCGCTATGTGAACATTGCCGAGACGGGCGGGCGGCTTGGCTTCATTACGCCGCTGACCGGCAATTTCTGCGAGGGCTGCAACCGGGTGCGGGTGACCGCGACGGGCCAGCTTTATGCCTGCCTCGGCGGGCGCGAGCAGGTCGACCTGCGCGCCGCGGTTCGGTCGGACGATCCCGATCGCGCGCTGGCAGAGGCGCTCGACACCGCCATGGCGATCAAGCCCGAACGCCACCATTTCGCCATTCGCGAGGCAGGCGAGGCACCGGCGCTCGACCGGCACATGTCGGTCACCGGAGGATAGATCCTCACCATGTCGCTGACTCTCCTGTTCCTCGGCAAGCTGGAGGATGTCGCGGGCGCGCCCTCACTGTCGCTCGACGTGGCGCAGCCCCTGTCGCTGTCCGAGATTGCCGAGCGGCTTGAGCCGCGGCTGGCCGTCGCGCTGTCGGCAGCCAATGTGCGGGTGGCGCTCAACGGATCGCTGGTGGGCGCAGGTGGCTGGGCCGCCGGGAATGGCGACGAACTCGCCTTTCTTCCGCCCGTCAGCGGCGGCTGAGGGCGAGGAGAGCGCCATGATCAGCGATGTGCGCCTGGCCCATGCGGATTTCGACGCCGCGCATGAATTGCAGCGCTTTACCCTGCGGCAGGATGCGGGCGGGATCGTCAGCTTTCTCGGCAAGGTGCGGGCGGAAGGCGGCGATGATGCCGTCCTCGCGCTGGAACTGCGCCATTATGCGCCGCTGACATTGTCCGGCATGGAGATGCTGGCCTTGCGGGCACAGCGGCACTGGACGCTGACCGGCCTGCTGATCATCCACCGCGAGGGGGTGATGCATCCCGGCGATCCGATCGTGCTGGTCGCTTGCGGCGCGCGTCACCGCCGCGACGCGTTCGAGGCCTGCGATTTCCTGATGGACCACCTCAAGTCCGAAAGCTGGTTCTGGAAGCGCGAGAAGACCGCGCACGGTTGGCACTGGGTCGATCCGCGCGATCAGGACCGCAAGGATCTGTCACGCTGGGCGCATGTCGCCTGACCGCAATCAGCCCCGGATCGGCTCGGTCAACTCGACCAGAAGCTGATCTTCCTCTGCCACCAGAGCGGCGACCGAATCGCGGGTCGCGGCGATTTGGGGCAGGCCTACCGCGGCGCCGCTGTCCGCCCGCTCGGCCGCGCCCAGCGCCAGCATCGAATCGAGTTCCGCCAGCGCGAACATCGTGTCGCTGCGCGCCGATTCGACATCGCTGATCGCGACGATGGCATCGGACCAGCGGGTGCTGCCCTGCGCGGCACCGGCCGCGGCATTCGCCCGGCTGCGCGCGTCGTCGGCGCGGCGCATGAATGTTGCATGCGAGGCTTCGGCCTGTCGCCGCAATTCGGCCAGTCTTTCGCCAAGCCCGGAGGGCAGCGGGGCGGGCGCAGGGGCTTCGGTCTTTTCCGGCTCGACCGGTGCGGCGTTTCCTTCCACCCGCTCAAAATCGCGCATTGCGAGCGAGGGATAGCGCGGATCCGTCGCGCAGGCCGAAAGCGCAAGCAGGGCGACGGGAGCGAGGAGAAGTGAACGCTGGGCAATCATCACCGCGCCTGATAGCAGCTTGGGCCCGCAGCGCCAGCATCCAAGATGGCCAGTCGCTCGTGCCGGCCGTTCACGCGGGGGCCGTTTACGCGGGGGCAGTTGGTGCTGGGGCCAGGCGAAATGGCCAATGGGAATTGACAGGACGGGTCATTGCCAGTAACGGGCACCGCTCATCCGGCTTCACCGGGCGACTTTGCGTGCTGCAATGGCGCTGGGCCGGTAAAACGTCCGCAGATCGGCACGGATACAACGTCGGCGCTTTGGCGCCGGGTCGTGGCATCGCGGCAGAACAGACAGGTTTGAACATGTTCGCAATCGTGCGCACGGGCGGCAAGCAGTATCGCGTCGCCGAAGGAGACAAGATCGCGGTCGAGAAGCTGGCGGGAGACGCCGGCGACAAGATCGAACTGGGCGACATTCTGCTCGCGGGCGAAGGCTCGGAGCTGAAGGACGCGTCGAAGGTCAAGGTTTCGGCCGAGATCATCGCGCAGGCCAAGTCGGAGAAGGTGATCGTCTTCAAGAAGCGTCGCCGTCACAATTATCGCCGTCGGAACGGACACCGCCAGCAGATGACCCTGCTGCGCATCGTGTCGGTCGGCTGAACACCAAAGTAGGAGCATCACACCATGGCACATAAAAAAGCAGGCGGCTCCTCGCGCAACGGTCGCGATTCAGCGGGCCGTCGCCTTGGCGTCAAGAAGTTCGGCGGACAGGAAGTCGTCGGCGGCAACATCATCATTCGTCAGCGCGGGACCAAGGTGTATCCGGGCGTGAACGTCGGCATGGGCCGCGACCACACGCTGTTCGCCCTGACCGGCGGCAAGGTGCGCTTCCATGACGGCAAGCTTGGCCGCAAGTTCGTGTCGGTCGACGCGATGGCGGAAGCTGCCGAGTAAGGGACAGCCCTAGCGATAGGCCGTCCCTTCAAAAGGACGGCCCCGCCGGCATCGACCGGCCTGAAGGGAGAGGGCCACGGTCCGTCTCCCTTTTTCGCGTTGGCCGGAACCGAAAGGGAATCAAAAGGTTAACGGGAGCATCGAGAGGCGCCGGGCGGAATATTCCGCCGCGCTATCACCAAAATGAAACGCGGCACTTCTAGTAAGCGATCGCGACACTAGGGAGCGGAATGTGTTTATCCGTAGCGAAAACCTGTTTTTACGTCCTGCATGGCCAGAAGACAGGGCGAATATCTGCCGCGCGGGCGTCCCCTCGGCGAGCGATCCGTTGCGGGCGGGCGAGCTGAAACACGGCCTGCTGGTCACCATGCCTGCCATCGGCAATGACCGGATCGCCGGTACGGCCGGTTTCGTCGCGCGCAAGGGCCGCTGGCAGCCGCGCATCTGGCTGGCACCGGCTTTCCGTCACCTTGGCCTGTTCGACGAGGTCGAGGAAGCGATGTTCACGCTGATGTCGCAAATGCCCGACCCGTCGGGACCTCCCGCGATCCGCTTGCCAGAGTTGCAGGCTGCGTAAGACTGCAACAGGACTTGTGTAAAACGCGCACGAAAATGCGCGATACTTGTTTGTTGTTGCAGCGATTCTTATGTATCGGGTTGGCCGGGTCGCAAGCTGAACATCAGAAAACCGGTGGCAACTAGAAAACGATTAAGTCAGGAAGACAGCCAACGCGCCGCGCTGGAAGCGGCGCGTGAGTTGCTGATCGAATCCGGACCTCAATCGCTGACCCTGAAGGCCGTGGCCGAACGGGTTGGGCGGACCCATTCCAACCTGCTCCATCATTTCGGCAGCGCAGCCGGACTGCAAAAGGCGCTGGCGGGTTTCCTGGCGGCATCGGTCTGCCAGTCCATCGCGCTTGCCGTGACGAAGCGGCGGGCGGGGCAGGGCAGCGCGCGCGAACTGGTCGACCTGATTTTCGACGCCTTCGGCCGCGAGGGGGCGGGCGCGCTGGCAAGCTGGACGATGGTTTCGGGCCACCGCGATACGCTGGATCCGATCTTCGACACGATCCATGCATTGGTGGAAGATCTGGGGCCCGATGGCGAAGACTGGGCGCGGATACGCGAAGTGACGATGGTGCTGGTGCTGCAGGCGCTGGGCGATGCGGTCATCGGCGATTCGCTGGCCTGCTCGCTCGACCTTCCGCGTGAAGCGGCGCGCGATCTTGCCACGCGGCAACTGATAGCCATGCTGCCACGCGGCGAGAACGTCTGAAGCTGCGCAGCAGCGCGACCTCTATTCCTTTGCCTGCGGCTCCAGTGCCAGCCAGCCCGGCCACAGATCGGGATCGGCATCGGCCACCCGCACATGATCGACCGCAACGTCCAGTTCGGGATAGGCGATCCTGCGGCGCGATTCGTCCGACCGGTCGAGCGGCACCACGACAAGGCGGCGATTGATCTTCTGCCGCCAGTTCATGCGCGCGGTGTTCTCCTGGCCGACATAGCAGCCCTTGCGGAAATTGACGCCGTGCAGTTCCGCCGCGTTGCATTCCAGCCATAGAGTCTGGTCATAGCCCAGTTCATCCCGCCCCTCGGTCACGCCAAGGGACAGGCGATGCGCGAGATAGGCATCGTCCGCGCTTGGCCCTTCTGCATTGCCCGATGCGGGCAGGAGCCATCGCTGCCCCAGCGCGGCCAGGCGCGGATCGTCCGCGGCGCCGTCGCCGCGATGCGCGATCCAGTGCACCTCGACCGCCGGGTCGCGCTCGATGGTGATCTTGCGGCGCAGGCGGTACATCGACAGCTTCTTGACCAGTTCGTCGGCGTGCTCGGCCTCGCATTCGATCAGCATGTCGTTGCCGCTGGGCCAGACGAAGAAGTCGAACAGCACCTTGCCCTGCGGCGACAGCAGGCCGGTCCAGACGGGAAGCGGTGCGGTTACGTCGCTGGTCACCAGGCCCTGCAGGAATTCGCCCACGTCCTCGCCGTCGCCCGAAAGGCGGATGATCGCGCGTCTGGCCAGCCGGGTCACGTCGTGGCGGGAAGATGTCGTTTCGTTCATATCGCCTGCTCTCCTTTTCCGCGGGGGTCGCTTCCGAATGCTTGTCGTAGGAATGATACGCGTCAGACGGGCGAACGGTCCTGCCAAACCGGCAGGCGTCCTGCCGCGACCCGCGCAGCCTTGTGTGCATTTAGGCATCGGCGGAGCGCGCGCAAGCTGGGCGCGCGCCTTGGCCGAGGATCACGCGGGCGGCGGAGGCCTGCGCTTTGCGCGGGTGCGCAGCAGCAGGTCGAGGCAGAAGATCGCGATCGCGGTCCAGATGATCAGGAAACAGACCAGCTTGACCGGGTCCAGCGGCTCTTTCAGAACCGTCAGGCCAAGGATGAAGACCAGCGTCGGCGCAAGGAACTGCACGAAGCCCAGCGTCGAATAGGCCATCCGCCGCGCAGCGGTGGCGAACAGCAAGAGCGGGAAGGCCGTCCACAGGCCTGCTCCGAACAGCAGGGCGTTCGTGCCGATCTCTCCGCTCACTCCGTTTCGCGCCTCGGGAGCGAGCGCTATGGCAATGATCGCCGGAACCGCGAGGATCAGAACCTCGACCGTAAGGCCGGGCAGCGATCCCACTGCGACGCGTTTGCGCAGTAATCCATAGGACGCAAAGCTGAGCGCCAGCGTAAGGCTGATATACAGCGTGTCGACCGCTTTTGCCGCAAGGATGGCGACGCCGATCGCCGCGACCGCGACCGCCAGCCATTGCAGGCGGCCGAGCTTTTCCTTCAGGAAGATCGTGCCAAGCAGCACGTTGACCAGCGGATTGATGTAATAGCCCAGGCTGGCGGCAAAGAACGCGCCTCGCTGGACCGCCACGATATAGACCACCCAGTTGACGCTGATGAAGACGCTGCTGACGACCAGCGTCAGCATGACCCGACGGTTGGTCAGCGCGGCCTTCAAATCACCCATTCGTCCCGCGAGGGAAAGCGCGATCAGGCAGACGGGGATGGTCCACAAGGTTCGCCATCCCACCACGGCGAACGGATCGATCGCATTCAGCAGGACGAGATAGAGCGGCAGGAAGCCCCACAGCGTATAGGCGCCCAGTGCGTAAGGCAGGCCCCTTGGCGAAGGGGTCGTCGGCTGCGACGGGGCGTTTTCATCGGTCATGCTCGCGCGCGCCTAGAGCGGTTCAGCGATCATGAAAAGACCGGTGGTTGGATACGCGCGACAGGGCGTTCAGAAAGGCGTGCGCTATTCTGAAAATAATCGAGCCATTCGGGTTTCGTTCATTTTCAGGACCCTAATTATGAACTCAACAAGCCCCGGTCGTCACGCTGAGGCTCAAAGGTTTTCAAGGAGAAAGACTATGGCGCGGTTCCCGAAGTTCAGCACGATCGCATTGGCAGCAACCGTTCCGGCCATGGCGCTGTCGGCACCTGTCGCGCAGGCCGCGGCCTTTCCGACTGCGCCTGCTGCACAGACGTCGCAGATCGTCACTGTCGCCGAGATGAACGCGGACCATGACCGCCGCTACAAGAAGCGCGATCGCTATGACCGATACGATCGTTATGACCGTTACGATCGTTATGACCGTTACGACCGCGATGAGCGCCTGCGCCATGACAGCCGCGTGTGGCGGGGCAATGACGGGCGTTACTACTGCAAGAAGGAAAACGGCACGACCGGCCTCTTGATCGGCGGAGCGGTGGGCGGTCTTGCAGGGCACGAGCTGCTGAAGGACAAGACCATGGGTGCGATCCTTGGCGCTGCCGGCGGTGCGCTGCTGGGCCGGGCCATCGACAAGAGCGACGCGCGCTGCCGCTGATCGGCGCGCCGGCACTCGCTGTCGCAGCAAAGGGCCGCGTCCCGGTTCGATCCGGGGCGCGGCCCTTTTCGCGTTCAGGTGCTCAGGCCGACCCCGATCATCGCGCGCGGCTGATCAAGCTCGGCCGAGGCGACGGGATAGTTGCAGTAATCGACGGCGTAATAGGCGCCGGGCCGGTGATTGCCCGACAGGCCGACTCCGCCAAACGGTGCATTGGACGAAGCGCCGTTAGTGGGCCGGTTCCAGTTGACGATGCCCGCGCGGATCTCGCGCCAGAACCGCCCATAGAGCTCGGGCGTACCGCCCAGTAGCGACGCGGACAGGCCATAGCTGGTGTTGTTCGCCTCGGTCAGCGCGGCCTTGAAGTTCGACACGCGGATGACCTGTAGCAGCGGGCCAAACAACTCTTCGTCGCGGCGGCCCTCCATCTCGGTTACGTCGACGATGCCGGGCGTCAGGAACGGCAGACCCTCGGTCACGCGCTCCAGGGGGCGGATGACCTGTCCCCCGCGCGACACGATGCCGCCAAAGCCGCGCAGCACGACATCGGCGGCGGCATTGTCGATCACCGGTCCCATGAACGGGGCGGGCTGGTCGAACGGACCGCCCACGATGATGCGGTCGACCAGCTTTGTCAGCGCCTCCATCACCCCGTCATACATGGTATCGCGCACGATCAGGCGGCGCGCGGCGGTGCAGCGCTGTCCCGCCGTGGTAAAGGCCGATTGCACGATGGTCGCCGCCGCATCCTGCAGCAGCGGCGTATCCCACACGATCAGCGGATTATTGCCGCCCATCTCCAGCGCAGTGATGACGCCCGGCCGCTCCGCCAGAGCCTTGCGGATGGCCACGCCGGTCTGCGACGAACCGGTGAACAGCACGCCGTCGATGCGCGGATCGGCGGTCAGCGCGCGGCCTTCCTCAGGCCCGCCCAGCAGCAACTGGACGACATTTTCGGGAAAGCCCGCCGCATGGAAATAGCTGACCAGACGTTCGCCCACGGCGGGGGTCTTTTCCGACGGCTTGAACACCACCGTATTGCCCGCCAGCAAGGCCGGGACGATATGGCCGTTGGGGAGATGCGCCGGGAAATTATACGGGCCCAGCACCGCCATCACGCCATGCGGCTTGTGCCGCAGCGCGCTTTTCGCGCCCATCGCGCCTTCGCTGGTGCGATTGCCCGCGCGCTCCGCCTGCGCGGCGAGCGAGATGTCCACCTTGCCGATGACGGCCTGCACCTCGGTCTCGGCCTCCCACAGCGGCTTGCCGGTTTCGCGCGCGATGAGGCGAGCAAGCCCGTCCGAATCGGCACGGACCTGATTGGCGAAACGCTGCAGCAATTCGATCCGGCGGGCGAGGGGTTCGGCGGCCCAGGATGAAAATGCTGCGCGCGACTGTTCGAGAATGATGTTCGTGTCGCCGGGTTCGCCATGCCAGAAGATGTCGCCGCTGGCGGGTTCGATCGATGTCAGTTCGGTGGTCAAGTTGGCTCCGTCGAATGCGTGCCGGGGAATGTCCGGCGAAGGCTCTAACCCATTGATGGCGCGCTGACCAGTCGGTCGACTGCGGCGTGATGATCAAGGGCTACCGCATTCATATGGTGCAGCAATGTCGGTTGCCAAGCGTCCCGCCGCGTCCCCATTGCCAAGCGCGCCGCGACCGCTAGAACCGGTGACATGACGCTTCATGACATGCTTTCGCCCTTTGGCCTGATTGCCCGCATCGCCGCGCTGCCGGCATGCCTTCTCGTTGCGGCGCAGGGACCGGCGCTGGCGCAGCAGCAGGCCGCTCCTGCACAACCTCAGGCCCAGCAGCCAACCAATATTCCGCCGCCCTCGGCTGCCCCCGTTCCCGGCGAGATGGATCTGGCCAAGCTGATCTGGTCGACCATGGTCACGATCGACAACGCCAATGGCAGCGGCAACTACACGGTGCTGCGGGACAGTTCGGCAACAGGCTTTCAGATCGCCAACGATCCGGCAAAGCTGGCGCAGATCTTCGCAGGGCTACGCGCCAGCCGGATCGACCTGACCACCACGTTGCTGACCGCGCCCAGCTATACCGCGCCGCCCCAGTTGCTGCGCGAGGATGTGTTTCAGGTGCAGGGCTATTTCCCGCTGCGCCCGCGCGCCGTGGTGTTCGACATGGCGTTCCAGTGGCAAAACGGGAAATGGCGCCTGTTCGGCGTCAGCGTCGAGCCGCGGGTGATCGCCGATCCTCAGCAACAGCAACAGAACGTGGAATAGCCCGGCCCGGTCGCTGCGTCAGTCCGGCTGTCCGGCGGGTGTCGGCGCTTTCCCATGCGCTTCGCCCATGCGGCGCTGCGCCTCTACGCAGGCGTGGAAGGCCGACCAGTCGTCGTCCCGGTCGATATCGGCCCAGATCGCTTCCATCTCTTCGATCAGCATGGATCGCGGCGTATCGTCCCGCCAGTAAGGATGGTCGTCCGTCACCCGCTCGGCATCGTTCAGCCGGGCCATGAATTCCTGCGTCGTATCGCCGCCCTCCAGCGAGTTGCGGCGCGCGGCGAACAGGAAGGCGTCGGGCTGCATCTGGCTCTCGCGCATCGCCTTTTCGGCCAGTTCGACAAGCGTGCCCGCCTCGCCGGGATGCGATGCGGCCCAGTCAGCCTCTACCCCCAGCCGCCAGGCAAAGCGGCGGCGAATCGCCGTAGTGTAGAGGTCGGGAAACCGCTCCAGCGCGGCGACGAGGGGCGGGGCATCGCAGATCGGGCGCAGCGCGATGGCAAGCTGCGCGCAGTTCCAGTGGATCGCCTCGGCCTGCCTGCCGAATGCGTAGAGCCCGGAATGGTCGAAATAGGCTGCGGTGAAAGCCGGATCCCAGCGCGGCAGGAACCGCCACGGGCCGTAGTCGAAGCTTTCACCCGACACGTTCATGTTGTCGGTGTTGAGCACGCCGTGCACGAAACCCGCGCAGGCATAGCTGGCCGCCATATCCGCCAGCCGCTCGACCACCAGATGCAGCAGGCGAACCGGCGGCAGGTCCCTGTCGGGCGCATCGGCGGGCGGGGGCGGGCCGGGGTAATGCTGCAATGCGTAATCGGTCAGCTCGGCAAGGTGATCGTACTCTTCCAGCGCGGCAAGGCGCTGGAAACTGCCGATGCGGATATGCCCGTGGCTCAGCCGCACCAGCACGGCGGAGCGGGTGGGCGAAGGCTCGTCATTGCGGTCGAGAGGTTCGCCTGTCTCGACAACCGAGAATGTCTTGCTGGTATATACGCCCAGCGCTTCCAGCTGCTCGGTCGCCAGCACTTCGCGCACCGCGCCTTTCAGCGTCAGCCGCCCGTCGCCGAACCGCGACCACGGCGTCTGGCCCGATCCCTTGGTACCCAGGTCGAGCAAACGCCCGTCGCCGCCGTATAGCTGCGCGTACAGGAAACCGCGCCCGTCACCGATCTCGGGATTATAGGTGCGGAACTGGTGCCCGTGATAGCGCAGCGCGAGCGGCTGGGGGAGGTTGTCCGCCAGCGGTTCGAAGCGCGCGAAATGGCGGGTCCAGCCGTCCGCATCCAGATCGCCCAGCCCGACGGCCTCTGCCCAGCGCTGGTTACGGAAACGCGTGATGGCCTGCGGAAAATCGGCGGGGCGGACCGGATCGGCGATCCAGCCTGCGATACCCTGGATGACCGGATCGGGGCGATAGGGGGACGGTTGCGGAATGCCGCTCATACCGCGATAGTGGGGTGCCGCCGCGCCGGGTGCAAGCCCGGGCATCTCTCGCGGCGATGATGACGAAGGGCGACAATACACGTGGACGAACGATCCGGCGGGCCAGCCGAGCCGGCCTTGTGGCATGACGGCTGGTGGGAAAGCGAAGACGGGCTGAAGCTGCATTTTCGCGATTATCCGGCCCGCGATGGGGCCCAGGTCGGGGGCGGCACAGGCGGCGATGACTTGCCCGTGCTGTGCATCCCCGGCCTAACCCGCAACGCCCGCGATTTCGAGGTGGTCGCACAGGACCTGTCGCCCAGTCGCCGCGTGATCTGCATCGAACTTCGCGGACGGGGGGAGAGCGAATATGCGCGCGATCCCGCCAGCTATAACCCCATGCAATATGTGGCCGACCTCGACGCGTTCTTCGCGCAGACCGGGATCGAACGCGCCGTGTTCTTCGGCACCTCGCTGGGCGGGATCGTCACCATGCTGTCAGCGCTCAACGCGCCCGATCGCATCGCCGGCGCCTTGCTCAACGATATAGGGCCGGTGATCGAAAGCGAGGGTCTGGACCATATTCGCGAATATGTCGGGCAGGGGCGCAGCTTCCCCACATGGATGCACGCCGCGCGGGCCCTGCAGGACCTGCACGGCGCGGTCCATCCGGACTGGGGGATCGAACGATGGATCGCCTTTGCCAAGCAGGTGATGGAACTGGGCGGCAGCGGCAATATCCGCTTCGATTACGACATGCGCATCGCGGATGCTTTCAACGACGGCGATGCCGTCAATGGCAGCAATATCGTCGGCGCGGACGATCTGTGGCCCGCGTTCGAGGCTCTGGCGGGACGGCCGGTGCTGGTCGTGCATGGCGAAACCTCGACCATCCTGTCGGGTGCGACCGCGCGCGAAATGGTCGGGCGTATCCCTGCGGTCGAACTGGTCACCGTGCCCGATACCGGCCATACGCCCACGCTGGACGAACCCCCGGTGCGAGAGGCGATCAGCCGCCTGCTCGCGCGCAGCCGATGATTTGAGCATATGGCCAAGAAGATCACCGTTTTCCGCAAGCTGCGGATCCTTCACCTTGGGCTGGACCCGGTTGCGGCACCGTGGAGCGGCGATCTGATTCGCGCGCTTTCGGGCGGGAAATACCAGTTCATCGAACATCACGCCCCGGCCGCCAGCGACGACATCGCGTCGCGCCTGCAGCTCTATCGCCCCGACTTTCCGGCGCTGGACAAGGGAGCGGGGCTGGGCAGGCTGAACCGCATGGCGCGCGCCATGCGCGGTTACGGCCTGATCCTTACGCACGGCGAGTCGGGCTTTCCCGCCGCAATGGCGCACAGCCTTTTCGCCGAGGCGCTGAAGCTGCCGCCGCTGATCCACTACCACCATGCGCTGCAGGGATTTTCGGGCGGCGCGATCAAGCGTTTCAGGCACCGGCTGGGCTTTGCCCGCACGCAGGCGGTGGTCGCGCCGACATCGACGGCCGCGAACGAAATCGCCGCGAACTGGGGTGTCGGCGGCCGCACCTTGCGGATCGCGCTGCCGGTCTATGGCAGCACGCCGAAACCGCCGCGCGCCGATGCGATTCCCGGACTGGTCAAGCGCCGGGACGAGGCATGGATAGGCGTGCGTGCAGGCGATCTGCTGCCCGATGCAGACCCGATCCTGCGCCGCCTGCGCGATCTGGGCGACGAATGGCGGCTGGTCGCATTCGGCAGCAAGGACGAAACGGTGCGCCTAGGCTCGCTCTGTGCCGAGATGGAGGTGGCGGATCGGCTGCTGACCAGCCAGCGGCTGGCCGGGCCCGAGGACAGGGCGGGGCTGTTCGACATGCTGCTGTCGCCGCGCCCGCCCGCGAAGGGAGACGACATGCCGCGCATGCCGTTCCTTGCGGCCCCGGCAGGCGTTTCGATGATCGCGGCAGGCAGCGAGATCGCGCCCGTCCTGCCGCGCGAGCAGGCGGATTATCTGTTCGGAAACGGCAGCGGCCAGTCCGCGGCCATTGCCGAGGCGATGGTCACGCTCGCGAGGGACGAGGTGAAGCGCAAGGGGCTGTCGAAGGCCATGGCCGATTTCGCCGCGAAGCATCGCGACGCTGCCGATCACCGCGCGCTGATCGCCGAATTGACGGGCGAGGACCGGATCCATCCGTGACCTGACCGCGCTTGCTGCCGATACGCCGCTGTGGACGGTTTCAGCGCCCGTTCAGGCGCAAGCCGCTTTGGCGTTGAAAACCCCCTGACGGACCCTTAAGACCCCGCCATTCCGGCGAAGATGCCGGAGCGATAACGAATTTCGAAAGGCCTTCTATCGTGGCGTTAAGCCCTATCCGCCCTGCCGATCCCGCCGACAAGGCCGCCTTGCGCCAGCGCGCGCAGGAGGATGTGTTTCGCCGCGAGGTGGACGAGGCGGTGCGGCAGGACACGGTCTCGGGCTTTTTCCGCAAGTGGGGCAAGCTGATCATCGTCCTTGTCGTGCTGGCGCTTGCCGCGCTGGGCGCATGGTCGTGGTGGCACCACAAGACCACCACCGAGGCCGAGGCCGACGCCGTCGATCTGACGCTTGCGATCGACCAGCTTGAGGCGGGCAATCTGGAGGCCGCGGCGGAAAAGGCCGCCGGGCTGACGACAGAGGGAACGCCCGCGGCCTACCGTGCACCGGCGCAATTCCTGGCCGCCGCCGCCGCGCTTGAAAAGGGCGACGAGGACGAGGCGGTGAAGATGTTCGAGGCGGTCGCAAACGACGCATCGAACCCGCAGCCGTTCCGCGACCTCGCCGCGATCCGCGCCGTTTCGGTTCGTTTCGACGACATGGAGCCGCAGCAGGTCATCGATCGCCTCAAGCCGCTCGCCGTGCCGGGCAATCCGTGGTTCGGCAGCGCCGGCGAAATGGTCGGCCTCGCCTATGTCGAGCAGGGCAAGCCCGAACTGGCAGGCCCGCTGTTCGCGGAAATCGCCCGCGACGAGGACCAGCCCGAAACACTTCGCGCACGCGCCCGCCAGCTGGCGGGCCTGTTCGGCACCGATGCGGTCGACGATGCGCAGGACATCGTCGACCGGATCGCCTCGGGCGGCGCCGCGCAGCCCTGAAGGCTGGCCGACTGACAGAATTATGGAGAGCAATCGAATGACATACCCGTTTGGCAAGCGTGCCGTCACCGGCGCGGCACGGATCGCGCTGGTCGCGGCCCTGGCCGCAGGACTGGGCGCATGCGGCATGTTCAAGGGTGATGGTCCGGAAACCACCCCGACGCTCGGCAAGCGCGAGCCGATCCTTTCCCGGATCGAGAACACCGCGACCGTCGATCCCTCGCTGGAAAGCGTACCCGTCGTCCTTCCCGCACCGACTGCCAACCAGTCATGGGCGCAGGCGGGCGGTTCGGCATCCAAGAGCTATGGGCATCTCGCCCTGTCCGCCAATCCCACGCGCGTCTGGACCCGCAGCATCGCGGGCGCCAGCCAGCAGCGCCGGCTGGCCGCCACGCCCGTCATCGGCGACGGCAAGCTGTTCGTGTTCGACACCGACGGCAAGGTCTGGGCCTTCGACGCTGCCACCGGTGCGCCGGTGTGGGAAAAATCGCTGCGGGTCAGCGGCGACGGGTCCAGCTCGGTCTTCGGCGGCGGCGTCAGCTATGAAAACGGGCGCGTCTACGTGACCACCGGCGTCGGCGAAGTCGATGCGCTCGATGCCTCGGACGGCAGCGAGATCTGGAAAGCCCAGCCCTCGGGCCCGCTGCGCGGCGCGCCGACGCTGGCGTTCGGCAATGTATTCGTGATGACGCAGGACAACCAGATCTTCGCGCTCGATGCCGAAACCGGCGAGATCGAGTGGAACCGCGCAGGCTCCAGCGGGCTGTCGGGCGTGTTCGGCGTGGCGGCTCCTGCGGCGGGCGCGGGCACGGTGATCGCGGGCTATTCCAGCGGCGAGCTGATCGCCTATCGCTATGAAAACGGAACCGAACTGTGGGGCGATGCCTTGTCGCGCACCAATATCTCCACCTCGGTAGGATCGCTGACCGACGTGGACGCCGACCCGATCATCGACGGCGGGCGCGTCTATGCGCTGGGCCAGGGTGGCCGCATGGCCGCGTATGAGCTGCTGTCGGGCCGCCGCATCTGGGACCTGTCGCTGGCCGGTATCTCGACGCCCGCGGTGGCAGGCGACTGGATCTTCGTGCTGACCGACGATGCGCGCCTGCTGGCAATCGCGCGCGCGACCGGCAAGGTGCGCTGGATCAGCCAGCTGCCGCGCTGGAAGGACGAGAAGGACAAGAAGGGCGAGATCTTCTGGTCCGGCCCGGTTCTCGCCGGGGGCAAGCTCTATGTCGCCAGCACGCGCGGCGCGCTGGTGTCGGTCGATGCCGCCGATGGCGCACAGGCGAATGTGGCCGAGCTGGACGACGGCGTATCGCTCAACCCGATCGCCGCGAACGAGACGCTCTATGTGCTGGACAATGGCGGGACGATCAGCGCGTTTCGCTGATCGGTCCCTCCGCCGCCCGGATCAAAGGCTGTATTTGTAGATCGGCGCGACCGACCCGTTCCACTCGCCGTGATAGCGGTCGAGCAGGTCCTGCGCAGGCACCTTGCGCCGCTTGGCGATCTCGTCCAGCGGGGCGAGGAAGCCGGTCTCGTTATCGCCCGCCGAATTGAGCTGCCCGCGCGCCGCAAGGCCCGCCCGCGCAATCTTCAGCACTTCGGGCGCCAGGTCGCCCAGCACGCCGCCGCCGGGGATGGGCGCATCCAGCGCCAGCCGCGGCACCGCGTTTCGCAGCGCCTCGCGCTCCTCCATCGTCCAGTCCTTGACGAGGTCCCAGGCCGCATCCAGCGCGGTCTGATCGTAAAGCAGGCCGACCCAGAACGCGGGCAGCGCGCAGATGCGGCTCCACGGACCGCCATCGGCGCCGCGCATTTCGAGGAAGCTTTTCAGGCGAACCTCGGGAAAGGCGGTGGACATGTGATCGGTCCAGTCCGCCATCGTCGGCTTTTCGCCCGGCAGCGCGGGCAGTTCGCCGTTGAGGAAATCGCGAAAGCTCTGCCCCGCGGCATCGATATATTTCCCGTCGCGGAACACGAAATACATCGGCACGTCGAGCAGGTAGTCGGCCCAGCGCTCATAGCCGAAGCCGTCCTCGAACACGAAAGGCAGCATGCCGGTGCGCGCCGGGTCGGTGTCCGACCAGATATGGCTGCGGTATGACAGGAAGCCGTTGGGCTTGCCCTCGGTAAAGGGCGAGTTGGCAAACAGCGCGGTCGCCAGCGGCTGCAGCGCGAGGCCGACGCGGAACTTCTTCACCATGTCGGCTTCGGACGAATAGTCGAGGTTCACCTGGATCGTGCATGTGCGCAGCATCATGTCGAGGCCCATCGTGCCGACGCGCGGCATGTGCTCCAGCATGATCTTGTAGCGGCCCTTGGGCATGAGCGGCAGGTCCGCACGCGCCTTGTCGGGCCACATGCCCAGGCCAAGGAAGCCGACGCCCAGCTCTTCGCCCACTTCCTTCACCTGCGTCAGGTGCCGGCCCGTTTCGGCGCAGGTCTGGTGCAGGCTGACCAGCGGCGCGCCCGACAGTTCCAGCTGGCCCGCCGGTTCAAGGCTGACCGTGCCATCCTCGCCCGACATGGCGATGATGTTGCCGCCCTCGACCACCGGTTCCCAGCCGAATTTTTCCAGCGCGAGCAATATGTCGCGGATGCCGCCGGGCTCGTCATAGCTCGGCGCGCGGCGGTCCTCGGCGCGGAAGACAAATTTCTCGTGCTCGGTGCCGATGCGCCATTGTTCGCGCGGCTTCTCGCCCTTCTGCATCGGGATCAGAAGCTGGTCGCGGTGCTCGATGACGGGCTCTGCGGCCCCTGATTCCTTGCGCGTGCTCATGGCGCGGGGCGTTAGGCGGGTTCGCGCCAATGGGAAAGCGTGATTTTTTCTTGCGCCGCGCTCATCGCCAGTCGCCCGCGATCCCCATCCACAGCGCCATCGCCGCAATCGCCGCCGTTTCGCCGCGCAGGATCCGCGGGCCGAGCGCAATCGGGCGGGCGCTGGGATGCGCGCGGATCGCCTCGCGCTCGGCATCGTCAAAGCCGCCTTCGGGCCCGATCAGCAGCGCAGCCGGGGGCGGCGTCGCCGAAAAGGCCGCCGCGGCGGGCGGTGCGTCGCGCGACTCGTCGGCGAAGAACAGCGCGGTGTCGTCCCAGCCGTCCAGCATGGCGTTCAAAGTCACCGGTTCGGCGATGGCGGGCAGGGCGGTCCGCGCGCATTGCTCGGCCGCTTCGGTGACGATCTGGCGCGCGCGGTCCATGTTGAGCGCGTCGGCGACGCAGCGCCGCGTGATGACGGGCTGGATGCGTGCGACCCCCAGTTCGGTCGCCTTTTCCAGCACGAGATCGAAGCGCGGCTTTTTAAGAAGCGCGGCGCACAGGGTCAGCGGCGGCACGCTTTCACGCGGGCGAAGCTGTTCGACCAGCTCCACCGTCACATTACGCTTGTCCGCCTCGGTGACGCGCGCGGCCCATTCGCCGGTGCGGTCGTCGCACAATATCACGCCGTCGCCGGGCTTCACCCGCATGACGCGCGACAGATAATGCGCTTGCTGCCCGTCGATCTCGTGCAGCAGGCCCGCCGACAGAATAGCCCCGACGAACAGGCGCGGCGCACTTTTCGGAGGCCAAGCGGGGGTGGCAGCCATCGCGGTCAGGCCCGCAGGATCGCGCGCGTCGCGATATAGCAATCCATCAGCTGGCCTACCGCGTCGCGCTCCTCGAAATCATCCTCGAACATGTCGGTCAGCATGAAGCCCGCCGCAAGCTGTCCGCCGATCTGGTCGGTCAGCGTATGGCCAAAACAGATGACCGGATCGTCCGCCAGCAAGGCGGCGCGCTCGGCCTCGGGCAGGTCGAGGTCGCTGTAGGGAATGCGATTGCGCGCGACCGGTTCGCCGCGTTCGACGCTGGGTTCGTCGAACATGAATCGGACGGGATTGGTGAAACCTACCATCAGCACGCCGCCGGGGCGCAGCACGCGCGCGCATTCGCGCCAGACGGGCAGGATGTCGGGCGCGAAACTGTTCGAGCACGAATGGAAGATCATGTCGAAGCTGTCGCCCGCGAACACCGACAGATCGTGCATGAAACCCTGAACGGTGCGGATCGTCAGCCCTTCGCGTTCCGCCACCTCGCGGTCGCGGGCCAGCTGCTCGTCGCTCGCGTCGAAGCTGGTGACATTCGCGCCCGCGGCGGCAAAGACCGGGCACTGCTGCCCGCCGCCGGATGCCAGCCCCAGCAGATCGATCCCCGCGATATCGCCAAACCAGTCGCGGGGCACGGGGAATGAAGGCGTCAGTATGACGCTCCATTCGCCGCGCCTTGCCGCTGCAATCGTCGCGGCGTCCACCGGGATCGACCACCGGTCGCCGCCTGCCGACTTGCTGTTCCATCCCCGGCGGTTAAATTCGCCGACATCACCGATTTCGTCCATCGTCCTGCCATGCTCCCTTGCCGCGCGATGCATGCCCCCTTTAAAGCATGGCGCGATGAATGAAACCGTCCCCCATTCGGCCACGCCCGACAGCGAACATCGCGGGCTGGTCGCTCTGATGCCCGCGGCGTGGCGGCCCTATGCTCTGCTGGCGCGCTTCGACCGGCCGATCGGCTGGTGGCTGCTGTTCTGGCCCTGCGTCGCGGGGCTGTGGGCGGCGGGTGGCGCGGCGCGGTGGGACATGGCGCTGTGGCTGCTGCTGGGCGCGGTCGCGATGCGCGGAGCGGGCTGCGTCTATAACGACATCCTCGACCGCGATCTCGACCGGCAGGTGGCGCGCACCGCCAGCCGTCCGCTGGCCAGCGGGCAGGTATCGCTGAAAAAGGCATGGGCATGGCTGCTTGCGCTGTGCCTGATCGGGCTGGTCGTGCTGCTGCAATTGCGCTGGCAGGCGCAGCTTGTCGCCATCGCCAGCCTGCTGCCGGTCGCGCTCTATCCGCTGATGAAGCGGATCACATGGTGGCCGCAGGCATGGCTGGGGCTGGTGTTCAGCTGGGGCGCGCCCGTTGGCTTCATCCAAGCGTCCGGCTGGGTCGAGGCGGGAGGCGCTTCGCTGCCGACTCTGGCCGCGCTTTACGCCGGATGCATATTCTGGGTCATCGGATATGACACGATCTATGCCGTGCAGGACATGGAGGACGACGCGCTGGTCGGCGTACGGTCGAGCGCGCTGGCGCTGAAGGGGCGGATCGTGCCGGGTGTCGCGCTGCTCTATGCGCTGGCGCTGGCGGGCTGGGCAGGGGCGATCTGGCTGATCCGGCCCGACTGGGTGGCCTTGCTCGCGCTGCTTCCGGCCTCGTTTCACCTGGGCTGGCAGGTGGTCAGCCTCGACACGGCGGACGGGGCGAACGCGCTGGCCCGTTTTCGCTCGAACCGCCTTGCGGGCATGCTCATGGCGCTCGCATTCCTGACCGTCGGCACCGTGCGATAGAGGGGCGAGGGGGTATACCCCTTTCGGCTAGGATTATTCGCCGTTCCATTCTCGTCTAACAGCGATGTGGAAATCTGCCGAAAGCCTTTGCGGTGGCGATTCGATTTATGCCACTATCAGATACAAGTAATTGGGCTGTAACGGCACATCGCGGCAGGTCGGGAACAATGGGTCCGGCGATGGGTCGCAAGACGCCCACAGCGAGTTTGCGGAGACCTTAATGAGCATCAATATCGGTCCGCCTGCGGTCGAGGAACTGCGTCCGCGCATTACCGTCATCGGCGTGGGCGGCGCAGGCGGCAACGCCATCGCCAACATGATCCAGGCGCAGATCGAAGGTGTCGACTTCATCGTCGCCAACACCGACGCGCAGGCGCTGAACACCGCGGTGTGCGAAGACCGGATCCAGCTTGGCCCCGAAATCACGCAAGGTCTGGGCGCGGGTTCGCGTCCCGAGGTCGGCCGGGCGGCGGCAGAGGAAACGCTGCACGAGATCGACCGCATGCTCGACGGCGTGCACATGTGCTTCATCGCGGCCGGCATGGGCGGCGGCACCGGCACGGGCGCTGCGCCCGTGATCGCCAAGGCGGCGCGCGACAAGGGCGTGCTGACCGTGGGCGTGGTGACCAAGCCCTTCATGTTCGAAGGTTCGCGCCGGATGCGTTCGGCGGATGCGGGTATCGAGGAGCTGCAGAAGCACGTCGATACGCTGATCGTCATTCCCAACCAGAACCTGTTCCTGGTCGCGCGTCCCGACACCACCTTCAAGGAAGCGTTCCAGCTTGCCGACGAGGTGCTGCAGCAGGGCGTCCGCTCGATCACCGACCTGATGGTCATGCCGGGCCTCATCAACCTCGACTTTGCCGACGTGCGTTCGGTGATGGGCGAGATGGGCAAGGCGATGATGGGCACCGGCGAGGCGGACGGCGAGAACCGTGCGCTCGAGGCGGCGGAGAAGGCGATCGCCAACCCGCTGCTCGACGGCGTGTCGATGACCGGCGCCAAGGGGGTCATCATCTCGATCATCGGCGGCGAGGACATGCGCCTGATGGAAGTGGACGAGGCCGCGAACCATATCCGCGACCTTGTCGATCCCGACGCCAACATCATCTGGGGTTCGGCGTTCAATCCCGACCTCGAAGGCAAGATCCGCGTGTCGGTGGTCGCGACCGGCATCGATCAGGATGCCGAGCAGCCCGCCGCGCAGTCGCGTCCGTTCTCGCTGGGTTCGGGCCGTGCGCCGATGCGCCCTGGCGCTGCGCCCGCCACGCCTGCTGCAAGCAGCGCGCCCGCTCCCGCGGCGGAACCTGCGATGAAGCTGGCCGATCCCGCCGAGGATACCTCGCGGCTGAACGTCGGCGATCAGGGCGGCTTCGCCTCTGAGGTCAAGGGAGAGCCGCTGGATCTGGGCCTTGAAATGGCCGAGGACGATCAGGAAGAAGAGCTGCTGCTGGGCGACGGCTTCGAAGAGGAAACGCCGCAGGCAGAACCCGCCGCGCGCGCCGAGCCTGCCAATACCCGGCCTGCCAATACTCAACCCGCACGCGACACATCGCGCGATTCCGGCCCGATGGACGCGTCTGCACGGACCGAAGCGTCGCGCGGCTGGCGTCCGGCGTCCGGTCAGGCGGCGGTGTCGGTCGGCGGCAGCACGCTGTTCGAGCGCATGGCCAGCCTGTCGCGCAACCGCGACGAAGCGCCCGCGGACGACCGCGAGGACGATGATGCGTCGGATCTCAACATCCCGCGTTTCCTCGGTCGCAACAACAACCGGCGCTGATACCGGCCCGACAGGGTTGAGGCGCTTGATGAGGGCGGCGGGCTTGCTCGCCGCCCTTCTCGTATTGGTTGGGTTCGGCCCTTCCGGTGTCGCCACTGCGCACGCCCAGCCTCGCACGATCCGGGTCGAGGATGCTGCCTCGGACCAGCGCCTGCTCGACGATGCGACCCTGCGGATCGCGCGCGATGCCAATGATGTCGCAGCGATGCGCGAAGGGGCTGGCGCGGCGATGCGGCTGGGCGAGTACGATGTCGCGCTCGGCTTCCTCAACCGCGCCGAAACCGTCCGTCCGGGCGACCCGGCGCTGCGCGCTTTGCGGGGCTCGGTGATGGTTCGGCTCGGCATGCCCAGGCTGGCGCTGCCCCTGTTTGCCGAGGCGGAGCGACTGGGCGGGCGGCCTGCCGACTTCGCCGCCGATCGCGGTCTTGCCCACGACCTCTTGGGCGACCAGACCAGTGCGCAATATTACTATGCCATCGCCAATCGCGTGTCCGCCGATCCCGAAACCACCCGGCGTCACGCGTTCAGCCTGGCGGTGGCGGGCGACCGGGCAGGGGCCGAACGCATGCTGCAACCAATGCTGCAGGCCAACGACCCCGCGGCATGGCGGATCCGCGCCTTCGTTCTTGCCGTGTCGGGCCGCGCGGGAGAGGCGGTGGGGTTGCTCTATGCCGTGCTGCCGCGCCAGCTTGCCGACAATCTGGCGCCCTATATGCGATCGGTCGCAAGGCTGCGTCCCGAACAGCAGGTCGCCGCCGCACATCTTGGCATATTTCCTTCGGATTTCAGTGCGATGGCCGGAGCCGACCGACTGGTGCCCAGTGGCCGCGCCTTTGGCAGCGACGACCAGCCCGAAGAGGACGAGTGAGTAACCGATGCCATGTTGCAACGGTATGAAACCCTTGTGACATGTCCTTATCCACATGCGGTGAACAACAGTATCGCGTTATGCACCGAGGCGATAAGTTAACCCATTGTAAAGGCGGCCACGGCTGGTCCACCTGAGCGCAATGGCGGGTCACTGGGGGTCCGCGCGACGGAGAGAGAACCGCTGCATGATGAGTGAAAGCCAGACCGAGAACCGTCACGAAGATGCGGCACCGGTCGACATGCTGGTCTCACTGTTCGAAGCGCGGGGCTGGCCCTACGAAGTGACGGGCGAGGACGAGATCGGCGGCGAGATACAGGGCGCATGGGCCAAGTATCAGCTGCGCGCGATCTGGCGGCGCGAGGATCACGTCCTGCAATTGCTGTGCCTTCCCGAAGTGCGCGTTCCCGACGACAAGCGGGTCCAGATGTTCGAACTGATGAGCCTGGTGAACGAGCAGCTTTGGCTGGGCCATTTCGACCTGTGGTCATCCGGTTCCGTGCTGCTGTACCGGCACGGTCTGATGCTGGGCGACGATGGGCTTTTATCGCTCAGCCAGGCGCAGATGGCGGTGGAGCAGGCGGTCGAGGAGTGCGACCGGTTCTATCCGGCCTTCCAGTTCGTCCTGTGGGGCGACCGCGACGCGGCGGACGCGTTGGCGAACGCATTGGTGGACGCCGCCGGAGAAGCCTAGGCGCTGGCGGCATGCGCCCTATTCGGCTTTTCAGGCGCCGCATTTGTTACAGAAGATTGCTGGCCGGCGGTTTTCCTTGAAAACATGGCGAAGCAGGCCGATATTGCTCAGGAGCGCTTCCCGTTTTGGAGGAGCGACTGAGGAGAAGAACAAAGCTATGGCAAACTGGAACGACCCCCAGCCCACGCGTCAGCAGACGCGCGCCGGCTTTGGCGCGTCCACGGGCCTCGGCGCAAGCGTGCCGCGCACCGGATATGATGCCGGCCTGCGCAAATACATGCTCTCGATCTACAACTACATGGCATCGGCCGTGCTGCTGTCGGGCGTCGTCGCCCTGCTGATGGCAAGCTCGGGCATGACGGTCGCGATGGTCGGTTCGCCGCTGATGTGGCTGGTGATGCTGTCGCCGCTCGCCATCGTCTTCGCGATGAGCTTTGGCGCGAACCGTTTCTCTACCGGAACGCTGCAGATGCTGTTCTGGGGCTTCGCGATTCTGATGGGGATGAGCCTGTCGACGATCTTCCTCGTCTATACGGGCGGATCGATCGCGGCGACCTTCTTTGCGACCGCGGGTGCTTTCGCCGGCCTGTCGCTGTTCGGCTATACTACGAAGAAGGACCTGTCCGGCATGGGCAGCTTCCTGATCATGGGCGTGATCGGCCTGATCATCGCTTCGGTCATCAACATCTTCGTGCAGTCGACCGCGCTGATGTGGGCTGTCAGCTTCCTGGGCGTGCTGATCTTCGCGGGCCTGACGGCTTACGATACGCAGCGTCTGAAGATGCAGTACTACCAGCTCGCCGGAACCGAGTTCATGGGCAAGGCCGTGGTGCTGGGCGCATTGTCGCTCTACCTCGACTTCATCAACATGTTCCAGTTCCTGCTCGCCTTCATGGGCCAGCGCGAGTGATCATTTGCCGGGCGGGGGTTCCCTCGCCAGGCCGAAAAAATCCAACGCCCGGTCGGACTTATCGTCCGGCCGGGCGTTTTCCTTGTGGACGAACCGCCAGTTCCGGGTGCAGCATTTTTCCGGCGCGCGCATGTTGATGCTTCACCCGAGCGCAAGCTGCGCCGTGCTACAAGCCGAGGAACGCTCTTGCAGGCGTCGCCAGAAAAACAGGAAATAACCGTGTCGGTAAGCAAGCCCATCCTTCGCATCACGACCGTGGCCGCGGCCGCAACCCTTGCGTCGTGCGGTCCGCCGCCGCCACCCCCTCCGCCGCCTCCGCCGCCGCCCGTGCAAGAGGCATTTCGCGCGCGTCCGATCGCGCCCGGCTATGCGCAGGACAATCTGTCGATCCCGCAAAAGAACGAGCTTGGCATCCGGCAGACGGTCAATACCGGGCTGACGACCGAACAGGCGACCTGGAACCTGCGCTCCGCCTATAATGTCGCGGCGCTCAACTGCGACGGGCCAGAGGATGCGCAGATCGCCGAACGCTATGGCGATTTCCTCAAGGCGCATTCGCGCGAATTGTCGTCGACCAACCAGAAGGTCGATGCGCAGTTCAAGGACAAGTTCGGCGGCAGCACCTATAAGCGCGCCCGCGACCAGTACATGACGCAGGTCTATAATTACTTCTCTCTGCCGCCCGCATTGCCGCGCTTCTGCGCCGCTGCGCGCGAAACCAGCCTTGCGCTGGCCGAAGCGCCCAAGGGCAAGCTGGACGAGGTCGCGCAGGTCGAATTGCCCAAGCTCGAACTCGTGTTCCTCGGCTATTTCGACGAGTACGAGGCCTATCGCGCCGAGGCCGCCGCATGGGACGCCGAATATCTGGCCACCTATGGCGAACCTTATCGCCACCGCTGGATGGTGCCTGCGCCGGTCGATCCCAATGCGCCCGCGGATCTGCCCGATCCTGCCGCGATGCCGTCGGCATCGGCGTCGGATACCGGCGCCAATAACGAAGGCTGATGGACCGCGCCGGGCGCTGCGAATTTTTGACTTGGATAAGAGCGCGCCTTTCGCTAACAGGCGCGCTCTTGCACATCGGCTGCTGGCCGGTGTGACAGCGAATGGAACGGGGCCGTAGCTCAGTTGGGAGAGCGCGTCGTTCGCAATGACGAGGTCAGCGGTTCGATCCCGCTCGGCTCCACCATTCACCCACCCGCCTTTTCTGCACCGAACGGGCCGCCGGTCACGGCGCTGCCCGTCAGCGCCGAGTTGCAAGCCCGGCGCCAAATCGGATAGCGAGGCGTTACGCTGTTTTCAGGCCCGTTGCTGGCATCTGCCCCTGTGCGGGCATTGGCCCAGTCGCTGCCGCCACCGGATTGACCAAGCCATGCATTTTCTCGACCAGGCCAAGATCTATGTGCGCTCGGGCGCGGGCGGGCCGGGTGCGGTCAGCTTTCGCCGTGAGAAATACGTCGAATATGGCGGCCCCGACGGCGGCAATGGCGGCCGCGGCGGCGATATCGTGTTCGAGGCGGTGGCAGGCCTCAACACGCTGATCGATTTTCGCTACTCACAGCATTTCAAGGCGCCGCGCGGCGGCCACGGCATGGGCAAGGACCGCACCGGCGCCTCGGCCCAGCCGCTGGTGATCGAGGTGCCCGTCGGCACCCAGATCCTGTCCGAGGACAAGGAAGACGTGCTGGCCGATTTCACCGAGGTCGGGCAGCGCATCACCCTGCTGGAAGGCGGGCTGGGCGGGCGCGGCAATGCCAGTTACAAGACCAGCACCAATCGTGCGCCGCGCCAGCATCAGCCGGGCGAACCGTCGCAGGAAATGTGGGTGTGGTTGCGGCTCAAGCTGCTGGCCGATGTCGGGCTGGTGGGCCTGCCCAATGCGGGCAAGTCGACCTTCATCAACCAGGTGTCCAACACGCAGGCCAAGGTCGGCGATTATGCGTTCACCACGCTGGTCCCGAAACTGGGCGTCGTGCGGCACAAGGGTCGCGAATTCGTGCTGGCCGACATCCCCGGCCTGATCGAGGGTGCCGCCGAAGGGGCGGGCATCGGCGACCGCTTTCTGGGCCATATCGAACGCTGCCGCGTGCTGATTCACCTGATCGACATTTCGGGCAGCGGTCCGGGGCAGGACCCCGCCGAGGCGCTGCGCGTCATCGAGGAGGAACTGGAAGCCTATGGCGCCGGGCTCGAGGACAAGCCCCGCCTCGTCGCGCTCAACAAGCTGGACCTCGCCGATGCCGAGCTGGCCGAGGGCTTCGCTCAGGAACTGCTGGAGGCCGGCGCTGAAAAAGTGTTCGCCGTATCGGGCGCGACGGGACAGGGGGTCGGCGAATTGCTCGATGCCATCCTGGCCTATCTCCCCGCCGCCACCAGTACCGAGACAAAGGGTGTCGAGCGCGAGGAGGAACCCGACGCCGAAGACGGCGGCGAAGGCGGCTGGTCGCCGCTCTGACCGCCGATTGACGCTATCTGAGCGCAAAACAGGGGTTTCCATGCGGCGCATGAGTTCCTAACTGCTTCGTCATGCAGAAACCCGACGCCATGATCGCCCATCTTACCGACCTCCAATCGCCGGAGGCTTGCGGACGGCTTGTGGTCAAGGTCGGTTCGGCGCTGCTGGTCGGCAGTGATGGCAAGCCGCGCCGCAAATGGCTGACCGGTCTCGCCAGTGAAATTGCGCAGGCCAAGGATCGCGGGCAGGACGTGATAATCGTTTCCTCGGGCGCGATCGCGCTGGGATCGCGCATACTCGGGCTTGAGAAGGGCGGGCGCGGCAGCCTCGCCGATGCGCAGGCCAGCGCCGCGGTCGGCCAGATCGCCTTGTCCAGCCTGTGGGCCGAACTGCTTGGCAATCACGAACTGACCGCCGCGCAGGTGCTGATCACGCTAGAGGATCTGGAAGGCCGCCGCCGCTATCTCAACGCGTCGGCGACGCTGAACCGCTTGCTTGAAACCGGCGCGGTCCCCGTGGTGAACGAGAACGATACGGTCGCCACCCATGAAATCCGCTTTGGCGACAACGACCGTCTGGCCGCACGTGTCGCGCAGGCGGCCAAGGCGAATGCGGTGATCCTGCTGTCCGATATCGACGGGCTGTATGACAAGCATCCGTCAGAACCCGGCGCATCACGCATTCCGATGGTGTGGGGCGTCGACGACGAAGTGCGCGCCATGGCCACCGGCGATTCGGATTCGGGCATCGGATCGGGCGGGATGCGCACCAAGGTCAATGCGGTCGAAATCGCCGAACGCGCCGGTATCGCGCTGGTCATCGCCAATGGCAAATACGACCAGCCCATCGCCCGCGCGATCGGCCTGCACGGCGACGAGGGGATCGGCACGCTGTTCCTGGCCCGCCGGCACGACACGGCACGCAAGGCGTGGATCGGCGGACGCCTGCGGATGAAGGGCACGCTGGTCATCGACGAAGGCGCGGTCGCCGCGCTGCGTGATGGCAACAGCCTGCTCGCCAAGGGCATCAGCCGTGTCGAAGGACGGTTCGTTCGCGGCGATCCCGTGCGGATCGAGGGGCCGGACGGAGAATGGCTCGCCAAGGGCCTTGCCGAATATGACGCGCCCGAATGCGTGGCGCTGGTCGGGCTGCACACCGACGAGCAGGAAGAGGTGCTCGGCTATACGCCGCGCTCCGCCGTGGTGCACCGCGACCAGCTCGTGATGCTGCGCTGACGGCGGACCGGTGATGCCGCTGCCATGAAACTCGGCCTGACCGGCGCGACCGGCTTCGTCGGGTCCACGCTGATGGATCTGGCGCTGGAACGCGGCCACCGGGTCAAGGCGCTGACACGCCGCGATCAGCCTGCCCGCGAAGGGGTGGAGTGGGTGCGCGGCGATCTGGCCGATGATGCGGCGATGGAGCGGCTGGCGCAGGGCTGCGACGCGGTAGTTCACGTCGCAGGCGTGGTGAATGCCGCCGACCGCGCCGGTTTCGAGGCGGGCAATATCACCGGAACGCGCGCCATGGTTGGCGCGGCGCGTAAGACGCAGGTTCCCCGCTTTGTCCACGTATCTTCACTGGCGGCCCGCGAACCGGGACTGTCGGATTATGGCTGGTCCAAGGCCATGGCCGAGGCCGAGGCCACCAAGGCGCAAGGCTGCGTGATGGTGCGCCCGCCCGCGATCTACGGCCCCCGCGATACCGAGATGTTCGAATTGTTCCGCGCGGCGAAATGGGGCGTGCTGCCGCTTCCGCCGCGGGGGAGGGCATCGATGATCCATGTCGCCGACCTGGCGCGCCTGCTGCTGGCGCTGGCCGAGGGTGGCGCCGAGGATGGCGCGATATTCGAAGCCGACGACGGCCACCAAAGCGCACGCGGCGCGCGCGGCTGGAGCCATGCGGAACTGGCCCGGATGATCGGCAGTGCCACCGGGCGCAGTGTTCTGCCGCTGCATGTGCCTGCCGCCGTGCTGCGCCTTGCCGCAAAGGCCGACCGCGCGTTTCGCGGGTCGGGCGCAAAGCTTACGCCCGATCGCGCAAGCTATATGTGCCATCCCGACTGGACGGCGCGCCCCGAAATGGCCCCGCCCGCGGCCCTGTGGCAGCCCCGCATCGCCGCGCCCGAAGGCCTGCGCCAGACGGCCGAATGGTACCGCGCGGAGGGCTGGCTCTAGTTCAGAAGACCGGTTCGTACTCGGGCGGGAAGTCGCCGCCGTCGCTTGCGCCCGGTACCGAATGGATGCCGCATTCGGTCTTGTCCCAGCCGCGCCAGCGGCCCGAACGCGGGTCCTCGCCCTCGGCTACCTTGCTGGTGCAGGGCATGCAGCCGATCGACGGATAGCCCTGTTCGACCAGCGCATGGCGCGGCAGATCGTGCTCGTCCAGATAGGCCTGCAGATCGTCCAGCGACCAGCCGATCAGCGGATTGACCTTCAACCGGCCAGCCGTATCGCTCTCGTCGATCTCGAAGATCGGCAGGTCGGCGCGCGTGGCCGACTGGAACGCCTTGCGCCCGGTAACCGACGCGTCGAATTCGGCCAGCGCTTTCGCCAGCGGAAGCACCTTGCGAATCTCGCAGCAGCCGTCGGGATCATAGGACCAGCGCAGCCCGCTTTCGTCCTTGGCGGTCAAATCCGCGGGATCGGGGCGCAGGTTCACCACGCCGGTCAGCCCCAGCGTGCCGATCAGCGTATCGCGATATTCCAGCGTTTCGGGGAAGTGCTTGCCCGTTTCTAGGAACAGCACCGGCGCTCCGGGATCGACGCGCGAGGCGAGATGCAGCAGCACCGCGCTCTCCGCGCCAAAGCTGGAGACGAGCGCGACCCGGCCCGCCACGCCGTCGATCAGCACGGCGCGCAGCACATCCTCTGCGCTGGCATTGGCAAAGCGGGCATTCAGGGCAGCGGCGTCCGCATGGGTGAAACGAGGCCCGGTGTCGATGCGGTCAATGGCGCGTGCAGCTTCAGCCATCGGCGCCGGCATTGTCGTTCAGCCCGTGCCGCAGGCCCCAGATCGGAACGCGGGCATCGGTCGTCTTCTGATAGACATGGTCCCAGCGCGCGAAAGCCGCCTCGACGTCAGCCTCGTTCATCGGCTTGTCGGGTTGGAACGCGTCGAACCCGCAGCGGCGCATATAGGCCAGCTGGTCGACAGCGACATCGCCCACGGCGCGGATTTCGCCGGTATAGCCCGCCTCGCGCAGGATCTGCGCCGCCGAATAGCCGCGGCCATCGGTGAAGCTGGGAAAGTTGATCTCGACCCGCGTCACATGCCCCAGATGGGGCAGCAGTTCGCGCGTGTCGTCGCCCGGCTCGATGCGGACCGCGCCGGCGTTGGACTGCTCGGCGAAGGAATCGACGGTCACGGCGGGCGCATCGCTGGATGCGTCGTCGCGCAGGCGGACGAGGCCGGTAAAACTTGCGTCAGTCATAAAGAGCCTCCTTGAAAGGAGCCATGCCGATCCGGCGATAGGTATCGAGGAACCGCTCGCCATCGCTGCGCTGAGCGAGATAGACGTCGGTCACGGTCTCGACCGCCGCAACGATGCCGTCCTCGTCGAAACCGGGGCCGGTGATCTTGGCCAGCGACGTATCTTCCGCTTCCGAACCGCCCAGCAGCAACTGGTAGTTCTCGGTCCCTTTGCGGTCGACGCCCAGAATGCCGATATGGCCCGCATGGTGATGCCCGCAGGCATTGATGCAGCCCGAGATCTTCAGCTTCAGCTGGCCCAGCTCGTTGCCCTTGCCGCTGGCGGCGAAACGCTCGGAAATCTTCTGCGCGACCGGGATCGAACGCGCATTGGCAAGGCTGCAATAGTCGAGGCCCGGGCAGGCGATGATGTCGTCGATCTGGTCGAGGTTGGGCGTAGACAGCCCCGCCGCGTCCAGCCGTGCGAACAGCGCGGGCAGATCGGCGATCTTCACATGCGGCAGAACGATGTTCTGCGTGTGCATCACGCGGCATTCGTCTAAGCTGAACTCGCTGGCGAGATCGGCCATCAAGTGCATCTGTTCCACCGACGCATCGCCGGGGATGCCGCCCACGGGCTTCAGCGAGATCACCGCGCTGACATAGCCGTCGGCCTTGTGCTTATGCGTGTTGCGGTCGACCCACAGTGCGAAATCCGGATCGCTGCGATCGAGGTCGGTCGAAATACCGCTCTCGAACGGCGGATCCGCGAAATAGGTCTTGATGCGCTCAAGCTCGGCGAAGGGCGGTTCGACGCCCTGTTCCAGCATGTGCGCGTATTCTTCCTCGACCTGGCGGGTATATTCCTCCGCGCCCAGCTCGTGGACCAGGATCTTGATCCGCGCCTTGTATTTGTTGTCGCGCCGACCATAGCGGTTGTAAACGCGCAGGCATGCCTCGGCATAGGTGATCAGCCGATCGAGCGGCACGAAGTCGTTGATGCAGGGCGCGATCATCGGCGTACGCCCCATGCCGCCGCCGACGTAGAACGCGGCGCCCAATTCGCCCGCGTCATTCCGCACGATCTGGATGCCGATATCGTGCAAGCGCATCGCCGCACGGTCGGTGTCGCTGGCGATCACGCAGATCTTGAACTTGCGCGGCAGATAGCTGAACTCCGGATGGAAGCTCGACCACTGGCGCATGAGCTCGGCATAGGGGCGCGGATCGATCAGCTCGTCCGCCGCGGCGCCCGCGAAATGGTCGGAGCTGATGTTGCGGATGCAATTGCCGCTGGTCTGGATGGCATGCATCTCGACCTTGGCAAGATCGGCCAGGATCTCGGGCGCGTCTTCCAGCTTGATCCAGTTGTACTGGATGTTCTGTCGTGTGGTGAAATGGCCATAGCCGCGGTCGTATTTCTCGGCGATGTCGGCCAGAGCATGCATCTGCGCGCCCGACAGCGTGCCATAGGGCACCGCGACGCGCAGCATATAGGCGTGCAGCTGCAGATAGAGGCCGTTCATCAGCCGCAGCGGCCGGAACTTCTCTTCGGGCAGCTCGCCCGACAGGCGGCGGCGGGTCTGGTCGCGGAATTCCTCGACGCGGGTGTCGACTTGTCGCTGGTCGTATTGGTCGTACTTGTACATATCAGATCACCCAGTTGCCGGCGGTGGGGTCGGCGGGTTTCAGAGTCAGGTCGGGCCGCACGGTGGGGCCCAGCGCGCGAATGCGCTCCTTGATGTGCGAGGGGCGAATGCCCTGATCGTCGGTTTCGGCATCGACCGCATAGGGCACGTTGACGCGGCGTTCGGCTTCCTCGCGCGCGGCGATCTCGTCAGCCCGGTCGCCCACGTCGACCGCGTCGTTCACGTGGAGCGACCAGTCGGTGCCGGTCCACCAGATGACCTCTCCGGTCTTGAGGTCATTGCCTGTCAGGATCTTCATTGTTGTGCTTCCATCGCAATATGCGCCAGCGCCGCGTCGGGCTCGCGCGTGACTTCGCCGATCACGATCAGCGCGGGGCTGCGCACGCCGTTGTCGGCCACGATATCGGGCAGGCCCGCCAATACCCCGCGCAGCACGCGCATGCCGGGAAGCGAGGCACGCTCCACCACGGCGACGGCGGCGTCGGGGGCAAGCCCGTCTTCCATCAGCTTTTCCGAAATCTGGGCCGCGGTGGCGACCCCCATATAGATCACCAGCGTGCGACCCACGCCCGCAAGGCCCGACCAGTCCTGCTCTGACAACCCCTTGCACTGGCCCGCGACAAAGCTGACGATGCTGGCATGGTCGCGGTGGGTCAGCGGAATCTCGGCCAGCGAGGCGGCGGCCTGCGCGGCGGAGATGCCGGGGACGATCTGCACCGGAACGCCCGCAGCGCGGCAGGCCTCGGCCTCTTCGCCACCGCGCCCGAAGATCAGCGGATCGCCGCCCTTCAGCCGCACGACATCGTTGCCGGCCAGCGCCTCGCGCACCAGCAGGGCGCAGATGTCTTCCTGCTTCATCGTGTGCCGCGCGCGGGATTTCGCAACGGAAATCAACCGCGCATCGCTGGGTGCCATCGCCAGAATGTCCGCACCAACCAACCCGTCATGAACCACGACGGATGCGTCGGCGATCAACCGGGCGGCACGCAGCGTCAGCAAATCGGGATCGCCCGGCCCCGCGCCCACAAGGCTTACCGTGCCGATGCGGGCCGTCCCGATATGGGCGGCGGAAGAAGCGATGGGATTGACCATGGCGTCCAGATGGTCCCTGCAACGGGCAAGTGCCAGCCAGAATGCCTAAAAGGGGGGGTAGGTCAGCTTTAGCCGAAGTTTTGGCCTTGTTGTCAGAGGTTTACGACGGATTTTCTCCCGATCTGTCCAGCCGCTGCCCGATCGCTGCGACAAGCTGGTCGAACTGGTCGTTGCGCCGCAAGTTGATGTCGCGCTGCGGGAAGGGGATTTCGATCTCGCTTTCCTGAAACAGGTCCCACAGCTTCTTGAGCACTTCCGACCGGATATTGCCCAGCCCGTTTTCCGGATCGCGGATCCAGCAATGGATCGTGAAATCCACCGAACTGTCGCCATAGCCCGAAAGCCACACCGTCGGCGCGGGCGATTTCAGCACCCGGTCCGACGCCGCCGCCGCTTCCAGCATCAGTCTCTCCGCCAGCTTGATGTCGCAGTTGTAGGATACGCCGACATTCACCTGCATGCGCACGTCGCGGCTGGAATAGGACCAGTTCTCGACTTGGTTGATCATCAGGTTTTCGTTCGGGATCAGATATTCCTTTTCGTCGCGGGTGACGATGGACACGGCGCGAATGCCGATGCGGCGGATCTGGCCGAATGTCTCGTTCCCGGCGGTATCGGACACCGCGATGACGTCGCCGGGTTTGATCGAGCGGTCCATCAATAGGATGATTCCCGCGATCAGGTTGCCGAAGGTTTTCTGCAGGCCGAAACCGATGGCAAGGCCGAACGCGCCCGAAAACACCGCCAGCGCCGTCAGGTCGATGCCGAGTATGTCGATTCCGATCAAGATGACGATGGCCCAGACGACCAGCGTGATCACCTTGTCGGCCAGCAGGTTCTGCGTGGCGGACAGGTTGGTGAACTTGTCCAGCGCCTTTTGCGCCATCCTGACGCCCAGCCGGCCGATCACGAAAATGCCGATAAGGACCATCACCACCAGCAGCGCTGTCCAGACCGAGAAGCGCGTGTCGCCGATGGTCACGCCCCAGCTGTCGAGCTTGTCGATCACGCCGCCCAGCGTCATCGAATGCTCCTGCAACGCTTCCTTGATCTGGTCCGCGCCTTCGATCGGCCCCTCCGCAAGGGGGCGCGTGGTTTCGGGCAGGGCCGCGGCATCGGTGGCGGGGCCGGCCGCTGGCGCGCTGGCGTCCGCCGCCTCGGCCGCGGTCTCGGTCGCCGCGGCCAGATCGGCAGAAGCGCTTTCGGGGCCGCCCGTCCCTGCGGCCGACAATATCGCGCTCCATCCGATCGTCATTCACCAGCCTCCATTGCCGCAAATCCCTGCTCAAGATCGGCGATCAAATCCGCCGGATCTTCGAGCCCGATGGACAGGCGTATCGCAAAACGGTCGCCTTCGTCCAATGGCGGCCCGTCGCCGCCTTCGCGCGCGGCAGGCGGCCAGCTCGTCACCGAACGACACGTGGCCGGGTCTACCGGCAGGGCAAGGCTTTCGAACCCGCCCCAGCTATAGCCGATGCCGAACAGTCGCAGCGCATCGACCAGCCGCGCCCGCGCCGCCGCGTCGCGGCCTTTGAGGACAAAGGCGAACAGGCCGCAGCCCCCCGTGAAGTCGCGCTTCCAAAGGGCATGGCCCGGCGCGCCTTCCAGCATGGGGCACAGCACGGCGGCGACTTCGGCGCGTTCGCTCAGCCAGCGGGCGACCGCCAGCGCGCTCTCGGTTTCTCGCCGCAGCCGAAGATCGAGCGTGCGCAGCCCGCGCAGCGCCAGCGCCGCATCGTCGGGCGACACCACCTGTCCCAATTGCTGCGCGGTGCGGCGAAGCCTGCGATAGAGCCTTTCGGTCGCGGATACCGCGCCCATCATCAGGTCGGAGTGCCCGCCGACATGCTTGGTCAGCGCGGTGATCACCCCGTCGCAGCCATGCGACAATCCGGAAAAGCCGGTGGGTCCCGCCCATGTGTTGTCGATCAGCACCCAGGCCCCCGCATCCTTCGCGATGGCGGCAAGGGCAGGCACGTCGCAGACCTCGAACGTCAGGCTGCCCGGTGCCTCCAGCAGCACCGCGCCGATCCTGCCGCCTGTTGCGCACAGGCTGCGAAAGCCTTCGATGTCCAGCGGATCGAAGAATTCGGGCTGCACCCCGAATGTCTTCATCAGGCCGGTGCCGATGCTGCGCGACGGATCATAGGCATTGTCGCTGATCAGCAAGCGGTCGCCCGGCTTGAGCACGGCGAGATAGCTGCCCGTGATCGCCGCCACGCCCGATGGGTAGAGCATGGTGCCGAACGCGCCTTCCTCAAGACCCGTCAGCGCATCGGCCAAAGCCCATTGCGTCGGCGCGCCGCGGCGGCCGTAGAAGAAACGGCCATCCTCGTTCGAACCGGCTGCCGCTTCCTTAAGTGCGGCGCAACTTTCGTAAAGATGTGTGCTGGCCCGCCAGATCGGCGGATTGACGACTCCGCCGGGCAGGTCGGGCACTTTGGTCCATTGCCTGCGCCGTCCAGCCTCGACAAGGCGGGTGCCGATGCGATGCTTCGCTGCGTCCCGATCAGCCAAGCCGAGGCGCTCCGGCCGGGCCCTGTTCCTTGGGTGTATCGGGATCGCTGCCCCATTCGGACCAGCTGCCGTCGTAGAGCGCCACGTCCCGCTTGCCGAGCCGCGCCAGCGCGAGGCTGAGGACGGCGGCGGTGACGCCCGATCCGCAGCTGGTGATGACCGGGCGTTCCAGATCGACACCGGCGGCCACGAATTCCGCCTCGATTTCCGATGGGGCCTTCATCGTGCCGCCCGCCCCGTACAGCATGCCGATGGGCAGGTTGCGCGCGCCGGGGATGTGGCCCGACGCCATGCCGGGACGCGGCTCCGGCTCGTCGGCGGTAAAACGTCCCGCCCCGCGCGCATCGACGACTTGCGCGCTGCCTTTCAGCGAATCGAGCACCGCCTGCTTGTCGCGGAGCAGCGATGGATCGGGGTTCGCGGTGAAATCGCCCGGTGCGGCGGGGTCATCCTCGCGCGTTTCGGGCCGCCCCTCGGCCTTCCATTTCGCCAGCCCGCCGTCGAGGACGGAGACATTCTTCGCGCCGAACAATGTGAACAGGAACCAGGCCCGCGCCGCGCTTTTCAGCGGGCTGTCGTCGTAGAGCACGACATGGCTGGCGTCCGACACGCCCAGTTCGCGCACCCTGTCCTGAAATTGCTGCGCGGTCGGAACCGTGTTGTCGAACTCGGCCGCCGGATCGCTGAGCGCCGCAAGGTCGAGGAAACGCGCCCCCGCGATGTGCCCCGCCGCGAATTCGGCCTTCGCGTCGCGGCCGGTGGGAGCGAGGTGATAGCTGGCGTCCAGCACCACCAGATCGGGCGATCCTAGCTTGGCTGCAAGCCAGTCGGTCGAAACGAGCAAATGTGTCATGCCGCATTGCTAGCCGATGGCAGGCCGTCCCGCCAAGAGCGCTCTCGTGAGTGCGAACTTGAGTGAGGGGCGGCAAAGTGCCAAAGCGCCGCCATGGCCGACGACAACGCACAATCGACCCCGACCGCGCCGAAGTATCTGGGGCAGAACAGCGCGCTTCCCGCTTCGCCCGAGGAGGCGGTGCTCGACTATGTCCCGAACCCGCGGGCCGGGTCGCTCTACATGGTCCGTTTCGCCGCGCCGGAGTTTACCTCGCTGTGCCCGGTGACCGGACAGCCCGATTTCGCGCATCTGGTGATCGATTATGCGCCGGGCGAGATGATCGTCGAATCGAAATCGCTCAAGCTGTTTCTCGGCTCGTTCCGCAACCATTGCGGCTTTCACGAGGATGTGACCGTCGGCATCGGCCAGCGCCTTTTCGAGGAAATGGCACCGCGCTGGCTACGCATCGGCGGATACTGGTATCCGCGCGGCGGCATCCCGATCGACGTGTTCTGGCAAAGCGGCACCGTGCCCGAGGGACTATGGGTGCCCGAACAGGGCGTGTCGTCCTATCGCGGGCGGGGCTGAAGACCGGGGCTCTTCGCGGCTGTGGATCGAAGCAGCCAGACGCACGCCAGCTATTTGACTTTAACCATATTTTGACCTGCTATCGCCCAACAGGCGGTATGATGGGGGCGCGCCTGCCGGTCCGGTGACGGATCGTGGTCGACGGTTACGACCGCCAGCCCCCACGGGACGCAGGGGTTGCGATGAAAACTGACCGGAACGACCGTGCCCGCCTTGCCGCGGGTGCCGCAGTAATGCTGGCGGCGATGAACGCCGCGCCCGCGCTGGCCCGCGATTGCCTGCTCGACACGAATAATGACGGGGTCGCGACCGCCTCCACCGACACGGACGGCGGGGCGGAATCGGCGAACCAGCCCGACCGGCTGGCCTGCGGACCCTATACGAATGCCGCAGCCAGCGGGGCGGTCTCGGTCGGCGTGTCGTCCAGCGCGTCGGGCGCCTATTCGATGGCGGCGGGTTATCTTGCCGCCGCCTATCAGCGCGACGCGATCGCGCTGGGCAACCAGGCCGAGGGTAGCAGCCAGCAGGCAGTCGCCATCGGAGCCTATGCGACGGTCCAGACCGGCGCGATCAGTTCCACCGGCTATGCGGGCGTGGCGGTGGGTTACAGCGCCTATGCCGAAAATGGCGGCGTGGCGATGGGCAAGGATTCGGACGCACGCGGCGGCGTCGCATTGGGGCGCGTGTCCTTCGCGTCGGACGAAACCGGCGCGGCGCTGGGCGTTTCCAGCGTGGCCGGATCCGGATCGGTCGCGGCCGGCCATGGCGCATCGGCCGCGAACCGGGGCGTGGCGGTTGGGCAGGCGGCGACGGCAGGCGGGGTCGGATCGACGGCGCTGGGCAGCTATGGCGCCTATGGCTCGACGCAGAAAACATCGGCGAGCGCCACCAATGCAACGGCCCTCGGCGCAGGATCGGTCGCCAAGGCGGAAAATGCGGTTGCGCTGGGCGCGAATTCGCTGGCCGATGTCGCGGGCACGGTCTCGGTCGGTAGCGAGACGATCAAGCGCCGGATGGTGAACCTTGCCGACGGAACCGGTGCCAGCGATGCCGCGACGGTCGGGCAGATGAACACCGCCATCGCCAGCGCGGTCGCCGGAATCGAACCCGCCCCCGCGCCTGCCGAGATGCCGCATCTCGCGGTGAACAGCAGCTTGGCGGATGCCGGTGCGGCGGGCAGCGAATCGGTTGCGCTTGGCGGAAACGCGCAGGCGCAGGCAGCCGGATCGGTCGCGCTTGGCAGCGGGTCTTCGGCGGACCGCACCAACAGCGTATCGGTGGGCCATGCGGGGCTGCAGCGCCAGATCGTGAACGTCGCCGCCGGATCGCAGGAAAGCGACGCGGTGAACCTCGGCCAGATGAACAGCGCCATCGCCACCGCCATTGCGGGCATCGAACCGGTCGGGGACGGTGGCAGCGCCAATCCCTATCTGGCGGTGAACAGCAGCGGGACCATTGCGGCGGCAGGCGGAGAAGACGCGATCGCACTGGGCGTGCAATCGTCGGCGTCCGCCGCGCAGGGCATCGCCATCGGCAAGGACAGCAGCGCCAGCGGCGGGGCGGGCGCGATGGCGCTCGGTCTCGCTTCCTCGGCAGTGGGTGTCGGCGCGGCGTCGGTGGGCAGCGGCTCGTCGGCCAGTGGCGATTCGGCGCTGGCGCTCGGGTCCGGCAGCGCAGCCAGTGCGAATTACGCCTCTGCCATCGGGCGCGACGCACGTGCGCAAGGCGACGGTTCGACCGCCACCGGCTATCGCGCCGGCGCGACGGGCGGCTATTCCAGCGCGACCGGCTTCAACGCGCAGGCAAGCGGCAGCCAGTCGGGCGCGGTCGGCGCATTGTCGGTCGCTTCCGGAACGGGCGCGATGGCCGTGGGCGTGCGTTCGGCCAGCACCAGCAGCTATGCCAGTTCGGTCGGCTATCGCGCGACGGCATCGGGCGGGCGGACGACGGCGATCGGCGTGCTTGCCGCCGCCAGCGCGACCGCAGCCACCGCAATCGGGGGCGAGGCGGTGGCGGGCCACACCTATGCTACGGCCATCGGTTACGGCGCGAAGACCACGGCCAGCAACCAGCTCGCGCTGGGGGGCGCGAATTCGTCGGTGCGCATCGGCGATATCGGTGCCTCAACTGCGGCGCAAGACGGCCAGCTCTATGCGGTGACCGTGGACGCGAACGGCACGCTGGGACGCGGCAGCGCGCTGGCGAGCGCGCAGCAACTCGCTTCGCTGGGCATGTCGCTGCAGGCCGTGGCGGCCGTCTCGCATGAGCAATTCGCGCAGCTGGAGGGACAGGTCGACCAGCTGTTCGACATCGCCGCGCAGGGCCGCAGGGAGATGCGGCGCGGCATTGCCGCCACCGCCGCCATGGCCGATCCGCATTTCCCCAGCGGGCCGGGCCGCACCAGCTATGCCAGCAATGTCGCCATGTTCCGCGGCGAGGTCGGCGTGTCGGCAGGGCTGATGCACCGGATCGATGGCGACACGCCGTTCGCGCTGACCGCAGGGGCCAGCTATGGCGGGGGGAGCAATACGGCGGTGCGCGCAGGCATCGCCGGCGAGTTCTAGCGCACGCCAAGGGTTTCGTTTCGCGGCGAAACCGCTACCACGCAGCGCCTATGGCATTTACCGGCAATAATTCGATTTCGCGCCGCCTGCTTTCGTCGGCGGCGCTGTGCGCGATATGCGCGCTGCACGGCGCGGCATCGGCGCAGGACCGCAGCGCGGCAGACGAGAGCGATCAGGACGGCCCGCGCCGGTCGCCATCCACCATTGTCGTGACGGGCGAGGGGCTGGAACAACCCGCCGGTACCCCCGCCTATGCCACGCGTGAGATCGAGCGCGAGCAGATCCTCGCCGCGCCGTCGGGCCGGATCGAGGATGTGCTGCTGGGCGTTGCGGGTTTCCAGCAGTTCCGCCGGTCGGACAGCCGGTCCTCGAACCCCAGTGCGCAGGGGGCGACTTTGCGCTCGCTGGGCGGCAATGCGACCAGCCGCGCGCTGGTGCTGCTGGACGGGGTGCCGATGGCCGATCCGTTCTTCGGCTATATCCCCTTCAACGCGATCGCGCCCGAACGGCTGGCAGGCATCACGGTCACGCGCGGCGGCGGTTCCGGCCCGTTCGGCGCGGGCGCGCTGACCGGCACGATCGAACTGGAAAGCGCCGATGCCACGACGCTGGGGCCGGTTTCGGGGCGCGCGCTGGTCGATGACCGGGGCGAGACCGAACTGGCCGCGACGATCGCGCCGCAGCTAGGATCGGGCTTTGCCGTGGTGTCGGGTCAGTGGGACCGGGGCAAGGGGTTCTGGACCACGCCGAAGGACCAGCGGGCCGATGCCAGCGCAAGAGCGGCCTATGACAACTGGTCTGTCGGCCTGCGCGGCGTCGCGCCGGTCGATGCGCAGACCGAGGTTCAGGCGCGCATGCTGGTGTTTCGCGACGATCGCACCCTGCGGTTCGACGGTGCCGACAGCGCGAGCGAGGGGCAGGACGCATCGCTGCGTCTGGTCAGGCGCGGCGAATGGTCGGTCGATGCGCTGGCCTATGTGCAGGCGCGCAACTTCAGCAATGTGGTGATCAGCTCTTCCCGGTTCACGCCGGTGCTGGACCAGTACAACACCCCCTCGACCGGGCTTGGCGGCAAGCTGGAACTGCGCCCGCCCGAGATGGCCGGGCATCAGCTGCGGATCGGCGCGGATTACCGGCGCGCGTCGGGCACGATGATGGAAAACGCGATCAGCGCCTTTTCCGGAGCGATCACCGCGCGGCGCAGGGCAGGCGGCACCAACAGCGACCTTGGCTTCTTTGTCGAGGACGACTGGACGCTGGACCGGCTGGTGCTGACGGGCGGATTGCGCGCGGACCGGACATCGATCGCGGACGGTTTCTATCGCTCCGCCGAACCGTCGGGACAGCTGACCATCGATGAAAGCTATGCCGACCGTAGCGACTGGACCGTCACCTGGCGCGGCGGCGCGCTGCTGCGCGTCAGCGATGCGCTTGCCCTGCGCGGCGCGGCCTATAGCGGCATTCGCCTGCCCACGCTGAACGAGCTTTATCGCCCCTTCGTCGTCTTCCCGGTGGTGACCGAGGCGAATGCCGCGCTGGAGAACGAGGAGATTCGCGGTTTCGAGGCCGGACTGGACCTGACCCCGACCGAGGGCGTTCGCCTGTCCGTCACCGCCTTCGACAACCGGATCGAGGGGGCCATCGCCAATGTCACCATTGCCGAGAACCTGCGCCAGCGCCGCAACCTGCCTGCCATCGACGCGCAGGGGGTGGAGGCCGACGGTTCCATAGAGCTGGGGCAGTTCGGATTGGCGGCATCGGTGGCCTATACCGATGCAACGGTCGATGGCGGAAACACCGCGCCCGGTCTGGACGGTTTCCGCCCGGCGCAGACGCCGCGGCTGACCGGCAGCGCGACACTGTCATGGCAGGGCGGACCCGGCACCTATCTGGCCGCGACGCTTCGCCATGTCGGCAAGCAATATGAGGACGACAGCGAAACCGACGTCCTGCCCGCCGCCACGACGCTGGACGCTGTTGCGAGGGCCCGACTGGCGGGTCGCTTGTCGCTGGTGCTGCGCGGCGAGAACCTGCTGGACGAGACGATCGTCACCCGTAATTCGGGTGGGTCCATCGACCTTGGCGTGCCGCGAACCGTCTGGGTCGGCCTCAGCTGGGGGCTGTAGCAGACGTCAGAGCGGGTCGATGACCCCGGTGAACAGCAACGCCAGCAAGGTTCCGCCCAGCAGCACGCGATAGACCACGAACACCATATAGCTGCGCGTGCTGACCAGTTTCAGGAAACCCATGATCACCGCATAGCCCGACACGAACGCCACCAGCGTCGCGACGGCGGTCGGAACGGCCATATTGCTCGTGAAGTCGCCCCAGTAGTTGTAGAGCTGATAAAAGCCCGAGGCGAGCACGGCCGGAATCGCCAGCAGGAACGAATAGCGCGCAGCCGCCTCGCGCGTGTAGCCCATCGCAAGGCCCGCCGTGATCGTGCCGCCCGACCGCGATACGCCGGGGATCAGCGCCATCGCCTGCGCGAAACCGAACAGCAGGCCATGCTTCCACGTCAGCTGCTCCAGCGGGCGGGTCCGCTTGCCCAGCCGGTCGGCCAGCCCCAGCAGCAGGCCGAAGCCGATCAGCATGCTGGCGGTGATGTACATGTTGCGCAGATAGGTCTCGATCGCATCCTTGAACAGCACGCCGAGAATCGCGATCGGCAGCGTGCCGATGATGATCAGCCAGCCCATGCGTACATCGGCCGGATTGCGGTTCTCGGCCGCAGGCAAAAGCTGCCGGATCCACGCATCGGCGATGCGCCAGATATCCTTGCGGAAATAGAGCAGCACCGCCGCCTCGGTCCCGATCTGGATGACGGCGGTAAACGCCGCGCCCGGATCGCCAGAGGTCAGAAACGGGCCCGCCAGCCGCAGATGCGCGCTGGACGATATGGGCAGGAACTCCGTCAGGCCCTGCAGAAGGCCGACGAAAATGGCTTCGATGATGGTCATGCGGAAATGGTCGTCCCGGTGCGATTTCGCAGTTGCACACATCGCTGCGGGCACGGCGCCGCAAGGTCAAGGGCGCGAAGGCTTTTGCCCCCGAATCGTCACGCGCGGATTGCGGGAGATGGTGCCGGCTACAGGATTCGAACCCGTGGCCCCCTGATTACAAATCAGGTGCTCTACCAACTGAGCTAAGCCGGCCCTTCATGGCGAAGTGAGATTCGCCGGAGCGCTCTTTGCGTCAAGGCGCGCCGAAGGTCCAGCCCTCGGTTTGCGCGACCTCGTCCAGGCCCGGCGGGTTCCACAGGCTCTCATCCCCGGCGGCAAGGCGTAGCCATGCGGCAGACAGCAGCGCGTCGGCGCTGTGGTCGTCGATGGGGCCGCTGGCATCCGGGGCAGGGCTGCCCAGCGCCTGAAGGGCGACCGCCAGCTCTTCATGGCTGCGGATCTTGGACGTGCCCGCGCGGCGTCCGGCGGCAATCGCGGGGATGGCGGTATAGATCTCGACAATGACGCTGCCCGACGCTGGTACCGGGTCGACCGGCCAGACCGGGATCCGCCCGCCAAGCCTGTGCAGCACGCGCATGCCGGTCAGGCTGGACTTGCCCACCTGCGCCGCGCCGACGAGGTTGAAGTTGGAATAGGGCGTGCAGCCAAGCACGGCCTGCCGCTCCTCGGTCACGCGGAAACGCCCGCGACGGTGGGCAGCATCGGGCGCATGGAAGTGTGCGCCCTCGCGGCCATTATGGCGGCGGTAAAAGGCGCTGAGTTCGGGGTGATCGACAAAGCTGCTGGCGGAAAGATGGGGATCGCCCGCGCAGATCCGGTCGATCATCGCCCACAGCGAACGCGCATCGGGCGGGCTGTCGGGCCAGCCGGGGAAGAACGCCCCGCAATCGGCAAAGGGCAGCGATATGCCGAGGTCGAGGCCGACCAGCGTATCGTCGGGCAAGTCGTCCTGCAGGATGGCCAGCACCTCCTCGCGCGAGAAGCCGCGGCCCGGATCGACCAGCACCGGCGCGCCGCCATCGGCATGGGCCAGCGCCAAGGCGATACCGCCGGGCCGCTGCGTGACAGCGCCCGACCAGTCGATGGCGAGGAAATGGCGAAAGCGCGGCACTATCCCTGTCGTTCGGCGCGCTTCTTCGCCCACCACTCCATACGCTCGATCACCTGCCGTTCGAACCCGCGCGGCACGGGCCGGTAATAGTCCTGCGGCTCCATCCCCTCGGGCCAATAGTTCGCGCCCGAAAAGCCGCCCTCGGCATCGTGATCATAGGCATAGTCCTTGCCGTAACCGACATCCTTCATCAGCTTGGTCGGGGCGTTCAAGATGTTCGCGGGCGGCATCAGGCTCCCCGTCTCGCGCGCGTTCCTGAACGCCGCCTTCTGCGCCTTGTAGGCCGCGTTCGACTTGGGCGCGGTCGCGCAATAGAGGCAGGCCTGCACGATGGCGAGTTCGCCTTCCGGGCTGCCCAGAAAATCATAGGCATCCTTGGCGGCAAGACACTGGACCAGCGCCTGCGGATCGGCGAGCCCAATATCCTCGCTGGCGAAACGCACCAGCCGACGCAGCAAATACAAAGGCTCTTCGCCCGCCGTCAGCATGCGCGCGAGATAATAGAGCGAGGCCTGCGGGTCCGATCCGCGCAGGGATTTGTGCAGCGCGCTGATCAGATTGTAATGCCCGTCGCGGTCCTTGTCATAGACCGCGACGCGTCTTTGCAGGAACTGGCCCAAGGCGGCGGGATCGAGCGGCTTGTCGATATTCGCCGCATAAAGCGTCTCGGCCTGGTTCAGCAGGAAGCGCCCGTCGCCGTCGGCGCTGGCCACCAGTGCCGCGCGCGCATCCGCGTCGAGTGGCAGCGGGCGGTCCATCAGCGCCTCGGCCCGGTCGAGCAGTTTCGTCAGCGCCTCGGCATCCAGCCGGTGGAGGATCAGCACCTGCGCACGGCTGAGCAGCGCGGCGTTGAGCGCGAAGCTGGGATTCTCGGTCGTCGCACCCACCAAAGTGACCGTGCCCCGCTCGACAAAGGGCAGGAAGCCGTCCTGCTGCGCGCGATTGAAGCGGTGGATCTCGTCCACGAACAGTAGCGTCTTGCGGCCTGCCTTCTGCATCGCCTCGGCCTCGGCAAAGGCCTTTTTCAAATCGGCCACGCCCGAAAATACCGCGCTGACCGCGGCAAAACGCATCCCCACGCTATCGGCCAGCAGGCGCGCGATGCTGGTCTTGCCGGTGCCGGGCGGGCCCCACAGGATCATGCTGGTCAGCCGGCCCGCCGCCACCATGCGGCCGATCGCACCCTCGGCGCCGGTCAGATGCTCCTGCCCGATGACCTCGCTCAGATCGGCAGGCCGCAGGCGGTCGGCCAGCGGTGCATCGTCGGCCGCGGCATCGGGGGAGGGCTGCACCGCATCGTCGTCGGCAAAAAGATCTTCCATCCCGGCGAACATAAGGGTGCGTCGCCGATATTTCATCCGCTGCTTGCGGAACTGACATTAAGATATATCTTAGCCATATCATAAGTAAGGCGCATGTCATGAGATCGAATCGAAAATATGCAGGCCGCGGCGGCGATGGTCCGTTCGGCCTCGGCCCATGGGGCAAGGGTTTCGGAGAGGACTTCGGCGATCCGGTTCCACGCGGGCGGGGCAGCCGGATGGGCCGCGGACCGGGCATCGACGCGATGGCGGGCGATGGGCGCGGGCGCGGGCGCGCTCGGCGGATGTTCGGGCAGGGGCAATTGCGGCTGGTCCTGCTGGCCCTGATCGGCACGCAGGAACGTCACGGATACGAGCTGATCAAGGCGATCGAGGAACTGACCGGCGGCCGCTATGCGCCCAGCCCCGGCGCGGTCTATCCGACGCTTTCGATGCTCGCGGACGAGGGTCTGATAGCTGAAGCCTCGGGCCACGAAACGGGCGCGAAGAAACCTTTCACCCTGACGCAGGCGGGCAGGGACGAGCTGGCGAAAGAAGCCGACAAGGTGGAGAGCATCATGGAACGGCTGGCCGCCATGGACAGGGGCCAGCCGCGCGAAAGCCCGCCGATCCGCCGCGCCGTCGCCAATCTTTTGACGGCAACGCGCAACCGGGCTGAAGCGAACGGCTTTACCGACGACAAGGCGTTGGAAATCGCCGCCATCCTCGACGAGGCGGCAAGCCGGATCGAGAGGCTCTAGCCGCCTGACCGTGGCATCCCGAACCCCCACGCCCTTGGCAATCCGTTCATCTGCGGTATAGCTTGCGGCACGGGGCGTCTGGGAGGAAGTTCGTTATGGCCAGCAGGGCAATCAGGGTTCCGGTGAGCTTTTGGGTGATCGCGGGGCTGAGCCTGCTGTGGAATGCCTATGGCGCCTTCGACTACACCATGACCCAGCTGGATGCCGAGGCGGTGATGGGTCAGTTCAGCGCCGAGGAGCGCGCCTATCTAAGCAGCTTTCCGGCCTGGCATACCGCGTTCTGGGCGCTGGGCGTCTGGGGCTCGACACTTGGCTCGGTGCTGTTGCTGGCGCGTTCGCGCTGGGCGGTGGCGTCGTTCCTCGTTTCGCTGCTGGGGCTGACGGTGACGACGATCTTCACCGCCACACGGCCCATGCCCGCCAGCCTTGGCGGGCCGGGTTATTGGGGCGTGATGGTCGTGGTCTGGATCGTTCTGCTGGCGCTGCTGTGGTATGCGCGCCGTGCACTGGCGCGCGGCTATATCGCCTGACGGGCCTTCAGCGCTTTTCGGCCAGCAGCCTGCGATAGGTGTTCAGCACCGCCGAATTGATCCGGTCCCAGCCGAAATCGCTCGCGCGTTCCTCACCCGCCTGCCCGTGCAGTCTGGCAAGCGCCGGGTCGTTGCAATAGGTTTCCAGCGCGTCGGCAAACCCGTCGATATCGCCCGGTTCCACCAACTGTCCCGACACCCCGCCGCGCACCAGGCTCTCGCTGCCGGTCGCGATGGCGGCCACAACCGGCAATGCGCAGGCCATCGCCTCCAGCGTGACATTGCCGAATGTCTCGGTCACCGAAGGGTTGAACAGCATATCCATCGAGGCGACCGCGCGGCCCAGATCGGCCCCCGTCTGGTGTCCCACGAAGACGCCGCCGCGCAGATGTTCGGCGAACCACTCGCGCGCGGGCCCTTCGCCGATTACCAGCACCCGGTGCGCTACGCCCCGCCGGTCAAGCTCGGCGCAGGCGTCCGTGAAGACGTCCAGCCCCTTTTCCATGACCAGCCTGCCGAGAAAGCCGATCACCGGCTCTTCGTCCGCGATCCCCAGCGAGCGGCGCCATGCCATGTCGCGCGCCTGCGGTGAGAAGATCGTCCTGTCGACACCGCGCGTCCACAGCGAGACATCGTCGTTCATCCCCTGCTGCCGCAGCAGTTCGACCATCGATTCCGACGGCGCGACCAGCGCATCGCAGCGGTTGTAGAAACGGCGCAGCCCGAACACGAGCGCGGGTTCGATGAAGCCAAGGTTGTAATAGCGCGGATAGGTCTCGAACCGCGTATGCACCGATGCCAGCACGGGGATGCCGCGCGCGCGCGCCCATCTGACCGCGCCATGCGCCACCACGTCGGGGCTGGCGACATGGACGATATGCGGTGCAAACCGGCCGAGGTCCTTGCGCACCCGCCGCGACAGCGCCAGCGGAAAGCGATATTCGCTGCGTCCCGGTATCGGCAGGGCGGGCACGCCGACCAGTGTGCCGGTCGGTTCGAACGCGGGGTCGGCGACTTCGGGCGCATAGATGCGCACGTCGCAGCCCTGCCGCAGCAGATAGCCGACCAGCCGGTTCAGCGCCTGGTTCGCCCCGTCGCGCACATAGTTGTAATTGCCGCTGAACAGCGCGATGCGCAGGCCACCCGCCTGGACCGCGGCGTCCGGTTCTGCCGCAGCTTCGGGGGCGGTCCGGGGACCGGTCATCGTGGCGTTCGCGCTGGACATGGCAGCGGGCCATAGACCGGCCACACGCATTTGGCGAGGCAGGAACGGTTCCATCGCATTTCAAATCGCCATGGCATTCGAACGATAATCCCGCATTTGACACGAATTTGTCAAAAAACCGAGACATTGGCGTCATCGGTCGTGACGGCGGCTATCTGAGTCCGGCCGGGGGCCAGGGACGATCCGCCCTGAAACAGCCGTATATGCGAGGTGCGCGGCGCTTGTGAAAAAGCCGCGTTGCCAATAGGTCTGGACGCCTTGGATTTGACGGGTGGGATGAACAGCTTGCGATTCGGTCGCCTAGGCCAGAGCGGTCCTCGCCTGCGGGGGTGGACGTTGCATGACGTATTGTGGTGGCTGCTGGCTGCCGGCATCGTCATCGCCGCCGCGCGCCTGTTCTGGATGATCGCGACGCCGGTGTCGCCGCTGGGCGAATGGCGGCCCGCCAGCGTCCGCACCATGTCGGCCGGCGCCCGCAGCGCTTTGATGACCGGTTTCGATCCTTTCAACCGCAACGCGCCGGTCGCCATGGCCGAGGCGGGGCCGGTCGAGACGATCACCGACCTGCCGCTGACGGTCTATGGCATCCGCTATAATGCGGCGACGGGGGCGGGCATGGCGATCATCGCCGACAACGACGGCGAGCAGCAGATCTACCGCATCGGCGAGGAAGTGTCCCCCGGCGTCACGCTCAGCGCGCTTGAGTTCGACCATGTCGTGCTCAGCCGGGGCGGATCGCGCGAATTGCTCTATCTCGACCAGTCGCAGCCCGCGCCGTCGATCCAGCCCGCCGTCCGGCCCGAACAGGCGGCCCCGCCGACACCTTCGGGCACCAACCGGATCACGGCGACCGAATTGCGCACCGGCGTATCCTTCAGCCCCTCGCAACAGGGCGGCAGTTTCGCGGGCCTCAATGTCGCAGCGGCAGGCGACGGCAGCGTGTTTCGCGCCGCAGGCCTGCGCGACGGCGATGTCGTGGTCGCGATGGGCGGCCAGCGCATCATCTCGCCCTCGCAGGCGGCACAGCTTTCCGGTGCGTTCACGCCCGGCTCACAGGTTTCCCTCACCGTCCGCCGCGACGGCCGCGAGGTTCCGGTCAATATAACGGTGGCACCCTAATGCGTGTTTTCAATCAGGCGCTTGCCGCCGCTCTGACATCCACCATCGCGATCTGCGCCAGCGTGACGCCCGCGCATGCGCAATATGTGCTGAACATGCGCGATGCCGATGTGCGCACCTTTGTCGCGGATGCGGCGCAGGTGACGGGGCGGACCTTCATCGTCGACGGGCGGGTGAACCAGAAGATCTCGGTGGTGTCCGACCGCCCGCTGACCCGCAGCGAATATTTCGAGGTGTTCCTGTCGACCCTGCGCGCCAACGGGCTGGTCGCGGTGCCGACCGCCGACGGCGCGTTCCGCATCCAGCCCGCCGCCAATGCCGCCTCGCAACCCAGCCGCGTGGGCAGCCAGGGCGCGCCGGGCAACCAGATGGTGACCGACGTGGTGCGCCTCGGCGCTGTGGAGGCCGAGCAGGCGGTCAACACGCTGAAGCCGCTGGTCAGCCCGGAAGGGTCGATCACCGCGAACCGCGCGGGCAATTCGCTGGTGATCGTCGATTACGCCGACAATCTGCGCCGCATCCGCGCGCTGCTTCAGCAGATCGACACCGATAACAGCGCGACCGAGATGATCGCGCTGAACCACGCCGGCGCGCGCGAGATCGCGACCGCCCTGACAGAGCTGATCCCACAAGGGCAGGGCGGTGCCAGTTCGCTCGCCAGCGTGGTCGCGGTCGACAGCTCCAACTCGCTGCTGCTGCGCGGCGATCAGGCGACGCTCAGCCGTCTGGCGGCCATGGCGCGCGAACTGGACAACCGCGCCGCGGCGGGCAGCGAGATCAAGGTGATCTGGCTCGATTATGCCGATGCCAGCGCGATGGTCGCGATGCTGGAAAAGCTGATCGGCGGATCGGGCAGCTATACGCCGCAATCGATGGACACGGTGCAGCGCACCAGCGGCCTCGCCAGCCTCGGCGCCGACGGCGCGCAGGGTGCGCCCATGGGCAGCATCAATAATGCGGCGGCAGGCGACGGCAATCTGGGCGGCGGCGTGATCGAATTGTCGGGCGGCCGCGGCACGGCGGTCATCACCCGCTATCCCGGCGCGAACGCCATCGTCATTTCGGCTCCCGTCAACACCCAGCGTCAGCTGGCCGAGCTGGTGCGTCAGCTGGACGTGCGGCAGGATCAGGTGCTGGTCGAGGCGATCATCGTCGAGATTTCGGACTCGGTCGCGCGCGAACTGGGCCTGCAATTCCTGATCGGGGGCGAGGATGTGCCCTTCGCGATCACCAATTTCACCAATGTCGCGCCCAATATCATCGATCTGGCGGGCGGGCTGCTGGCGGACGAGATCGACGAGACGACCACCGTCATCAATGGCGATGTCGTCACCACCAGCACCAATAGCGCCGTGTCCGACCTTCTGCGGACCAATGCAGTGCAGGCCGCGCTGGGCACGCGCGGCGGGCTGGGCGGCTATGCCACCAAGTTCGGAGGCGACAATTATCTGGGCGTGCTGATCAATGCGGTGCAGGAGGATTCGGATTCCAACATCCTGTCCACCCCGCATATTACCACGAACGACAACGTCCCCGCCTCGATCCTGTTCGGGCAGGAAATTCCCGTTTCCACCGGCGAGGCGCTGGGCGACAATTTCGACAATGCGTTCCGCACGATCCAGCGCCAGAACGTCGGCATCGAACTGGACGTCACCCCGCAGATCAACGCGGGCGACGAGATCAAGCTGAACCTGCGGCAGGAAGTGTCCTCGATCGCGGGGCCGGTGTCGGACGATTTCAACGAGCTGATCATCAACAAGCGCGAGATCGCCACCACCGTCACGGTCGGCAATGGCGAGATCCTGGTGCTGGGCGGCCTGCTCGACGATAATGAGCGGCGCACGATTCAAAAAGTGCCGCTGCTGGGCGATATCCCGATCATCGGCGAGCTTTTCAAGTCGCGCGGCAAGAGCCATGTGAAGACAAACCTGATGGTCTTCATCCGCCCCACGATCCTGCGGACCGCGGCGGATCGTCAGGCCGTCACCGCGCGCCGCTATGGCGCGGTGCGCAGCGCGCAGGTCAATTTCGATCCCGACCGCGAACCGGCGATCGACGAGCTGGTCATCGATTACATGGGCGCGGTGCCGCCGACGATGCCGGTCACGCCCAGCGACACGGTGATCACCCCCGCGCCGATCGCGACCACGCCGGTTCCGGCCTCGACAGTTTCCCCGGCGACCGCGCAGCAGTAGAACAGCGCCATGGCCACCGATCCTCACGCCGATGTTCCGCTGACGGACGATGTGTCGTTCGCCAAGGGAGAATTCGTGCCCGCGGAGTCCGTGGTGTCGGACCGCGTGGCGACCGGCCTGACCTATGCCGAGGCACGCGACAATGGCGTGCTGCTGGTGGAGGACGAGGCGGGCGAGCATCTGGCTATGCGCCAATCCGCCGATCCGCTGGTGCTGCTCGACCTGCGCCGCCGTTTCGGGCGTCCGCTGCGGGTGGAGAAGGTGGAGCCTCAGCGGTTCGAGGCGCTGCTGGCTGAAACCTATGGCGACGCGGGATCGCTGGCGGCGGACCAGATGGGGTTCGAGGCTGCGTCCGACACCGATATGATGGGCTTGCCCAGCGCCGAGGATCTGCTCGACAGCGCAGACGACGCGCCCGCCATTCGCCTTATCAACGGGCTGATCGCGCAGGGCCTGCGCGAGGGCGCGTCGGATATTCATATCGAGCCCTACGAACAGGCGCTGGTCGTCCGTTTCCGCGAGGACGGCGTGCTGATCGAGAAGCTCCGCATGCCGCCGCATGTCGCGCCCGTGCTGGTCAGCCGCATCAAGGTCATGGCCCGGCTCGACATTGCCGAGCGCCGCGTGCCGCAGGACGGGCGCATCGGCCTGTCGCTGGGCGGCAAGCTGGTCGACGTGCGCGTATCGACCCTGCCGAACCGCGCGGGCGAGCGCGTGGTGATGCGCCTGCTCGACAAGGATAATGCGGGGCTGACGCTCACCGACCTCGGCCTCGACGACAAGGCGCGCGAGGTGCTGGAACGCGCGCTGAAGGAACCGAACGGCATCGTGCTGGTCACCGGCCCGACCGGTTCGGGCAAGACCACGACGCTCTATGCCGGTCTGCGCAGCCTGAACGACGGGCAGCGCAACATACTGACTGTGGAAGACCCTGTGGAATACGCTGTGGACGGCGTGGGGCAAACGCAGGTCAATGCCAAGGTCGGGCTGGACTTCGCGGCAGGGCTGCGCGCGATCCTGCGGCAGGATCCCGACGTGGTGATGGTCGGCGAAATCCGCGACAAGGAAACCGCCGACATCGCGGTGCAGGCCTCGCTGACCGGGCATCTCGTGCTGTCCACCGTGCACACCAACGACAGCATTGGCGCGATCACGCGCATGCGCGACATGGGGGTCGAACCATTCCTGCTGGCCAGCACCCTTCGCGGCGTGATCGCGCAGCGTCTGGTCCGCCGCCTGTGCCCGCATTGCAAGCGCGAGGCGGAGATCGACCCGGCGCTGGGCACGATCCTCGGCATCAAGCCGGGCAGGACGGTTTTCGAACCGGTCGGTTGCAAGCAATGCGGCGAAACCGGCTATACCGGCCGCATCGGCGTGTACGAGGCGGTACGCATCGACGACACCATCCGCCGCATGGTCCATGAGAACGCGGACGAGGAGCGCATAGCCGATTACGCCTTCGGCAAGACCGCGGACGGCCAACGCCGCGGCCAGCGCCTTGCGCGCGCGGCAAGGCGCATGGTGCTGGCAGGCGTGACCTCCGCGACCGAGGCCGCGCGCGTCGCCCGGCGCGAGGACGAGCAGCCGTAATGGCGAAATACGCCTATCTCGCGGTCGATCCGCAGGGACGCGAAAGGCGCGGGGCAGTCGATGCCGCCAGCACCAGCGCCGCGCGCGAACAGCTGGCGAAGCGCCGCTGGCACGTGCTGCGCGTGGACGAGAAGCTGGTCGGTACGGCTCCCGCCAAGGCGGGCGGTTTCACCCTGCCGCTGCTGGGCCGCAAGCTGACCACCAAGCAATTGTCGCTGTTCACGCGTCAGCTGTCCTCGCTGATGATGGTCAGCCCGCTTGAGGAAGCGCTGCGCACGATCAGCCGCCAGACCGAAAAGGACAAGGCGCGCGCGATCCTGACCAATGTCCACGCGGGCATCGTCGAAGGCCAGCCGCTGGCCGAGGCGCTGCGGCGCGAGGAGGCGAGCTTTCCGCCGGTCTTCCGCGCGATGATCGCGGCGGGCGAGAATTCTGGCAGCCTGCCCAGCATCGCCGAACGCCTGGCCGACAGCCTTGAATCGCAGGCCGAGATCCGCGGCAAGATCATCGCCGCGCTCGCCTATCCGATCATTCTGTCGCTGGTCGCGGTGGCGGTGGTCACCGGGCTGATGGTGTCCGTCGTGCCGCGCGTTGTCGAACAGTTCGACAATGCCTCGCGCCAGTTGCCGCTGCTGACGCGGATCGTGATCGCCCTGTCGGAATTCCTGTCGGCCTGGTGGTGGGTGCTGCTGCTGGTCATCGCGCTGTGCATTCTGGGATTCCTGCGCGCGATGAAGAGCCCGCCGTTCAAGCTGCGCTTCGATACGCTGCTGCTGAAGACGCCCTTCGTCGGGCGGCTGATCCGCGACATGCATGCCGCCGCGCTCGCCCGCACGCTGTCCACCATGATCGCCGCTCGCCTGCCGCTGGTCGACGGGCTGCGCCTTGCCAGCCGCACGGTGCATAACGCGGTGCAGCGCCGCGCGCTTGAGACCATTACCGAGAAGGTGCGCGCGGGCACCTCGCTGTCGACCGCCATGCGCGAGGCAGGGACCTTTCCGCCGCTGCTCGTCTATCTCGCCGCCAGCGGAGAGGCGGCCGGCCAGCTTGGCCCCATGCTCGAACGCGCGGGTGAGTATCTCGAACGCGAATTCGCCAGCTTCACCGCCGCCGCCATGGCGCTGCTGGAACCTGCCATCATCATCCTGATGGGCGCGGTGGTCGCCACGATCATCCTCGCCATCCTGCTACCCATCCTGCAATTGCAGGAACTGACCGGACTTTGAGATCATGACCCAGACCCCCGAAGACATCCGCGAAAATGGCGCCAAGAGTCGCCGCCCGAACCGGAAGCGCAACGGCTTCTCCCTCGTCGAGCTGATGGTGGTGCTGTTCATCATCGGCCTGCTGGCCAGCGTCGTCATCATCAACGTGCTGCCCAGCCAGGACAAGGCGATGGTGGTCAAGGCCGAGGCCGATATCGCCACGCTGAACCAGGCGCTGGAAATGTACCGGCTCGACACCGCGACCTATCCGGGTGCGTCGGATGGGCTGAATTCGCTGGTGACGCCGCCCGCCGATCTGATGATGCCGCAGAACTACCGCTCGGGAGGGTATATCAAGGAATTGCCGACCGATCCGTGGGGCCGTCCGTACCAGTACCGCGTGCCCGGCGCGAACGGCAAAGCCTTCGACGTCTATTCTCTAGGGGCCGACGGCCAGCCCGGCGGCGAAGGCGAGAATGCGGATATCGTCGGCTGACGATCCCTATGGCGCGTTTCCGATCCAGCCTGCCCGATCCCGACATGGATGAGGGTGTTGGTCCTGACGGGCTGATCGTCCTGCTGGGCGAGAATCCGCGCGATCCGTGGCGCTGGTGGCGCGTGTCCGATACCGGGCTGGAGAGCGAGCATCGCCACATACCCGGCGATGACGCGCCTTGGGGCGATACCGACAACATGCGCGTCGCGGCGCTGGTCCCTGCGCTCGATGCGCCGGTGCGGATCGCGCCGCGCGGCGACATGCCTGCCGCGCAGGCAGTGGCGGCTGCCCGGCTTTCGCCTGCGGGCATGTCTTCCGCCGAACCCGCCCATGTCGCGGCGGCGGCAGAGGGCGATCATGTGCTGACCTGCCGCGTCACGCAGGGGCATATGGATTTGTGGCTGGCCGAACTGGCCGCTGCGGGGCTGAACCCCGACGCGCTGGTGCCGGCCGCGCTGGTGCTGCCTGCGCCTTCGAACGGCGATGTCGCGCAGGGCGAGATCGGCGGACAATTGCTGGCCCGAACGCAGGACGCGGCCTTTGCGGGTGAGGCGGAGATGGTCGACGCGCTGGCCGCCGGTGCGACCCGACTGGACATCGGCGCCGACCTTCTGGCCGACCGGCTGGCGGCCTTGTGGCGCAATCCGCCGCTGGACCTGCGGCAGGGGGCATACGCCCGCCCGCGCGTGTCGTTCTTCCGCCTGCCCGACTGGGCGCAACTGGCGCGCATGGCGGCCGTGCTGGCCCTGCTCGGCTTTCTGATTTTGGTGGTGGAGATCGTGCGGCTCGAACTCGACAGCAACGCGCTTGAGGACAAGGCGCTGGCCGCCGCGCAGCAGCGTTTTCCTGCCGTGACCGACCTTGCCAGCGCAGAGGCGCAGGTAAACGGCGAATTGCTGCGCCGCGGGGCAGGGGGCGCCAGCTTTGACGCGGTGACCCCGGCGGTGTTCGCTGCGATGCAGCCGCTGCCCAATGTGCAATTGCGCACGCTCAGCTGGCAGGGCGACGGCACCTTGGCCATTCGCGCCGCCGCCCCGCGCGTGGAGGATATCAACAGCATGCTGATCGCGCTGCAGGCCGATGGCTGGGAAGTGACCGTGCCGCCCGAAACCGCCGAGGACGCGACCGGCGCGACCGTCGTCGACATCACGGTGCGCGCGCCATGACCGCGATGCTGCAACCCTTGCGCGACTGGTTCGCCGGATTGTCGGGGCGCGAGCGCTGGCTGGTGGGCATCGCAGGCGTGCTCGCGCTGCTGGTGATCGCGATCTACGGCATCGTTTTGCCGCTGGGCGCGGCGCATGACGATGCCCATGCGCGGCACCGCGAGGCGGTGTTCGCCTCCTCGCGCGTGCTGGCAAGGCTGGATGCGCTGAACCGCGCGCCCGACGCCGCACCGACGGGCAGCGGCCCCGTGTCGCAGGCGGTGGCCGCCGCCGCCGATGTCCAGGGGCTGGTGCTGCAGGCCAATACGGCGCGCGGCAATGACGGCGCGCAGATCAGCGTCGCGACCGCCGCGCCGGGGGCCGCGCTGGCGCTGCTCGACGCGCTGTCGGCAGAGGGGATCGTGGCCGAACAGGTGACGATCACGCCCGCCGCCGACGGTTCGGTGGCGCTCAATGCCTCGCTGCGCAGGATCGCGCCATGATCGGACGCTGGATCTTCATTCGCGACAAGCGGCTGACCCGCCTGTCGGTGGTCGTGCTGGGGCTCGGCGTGCTGCTTGCGCTGCTGGTCATGCTGCCGCTGCGGTTGGTGCTGGGCTGGGCCGATCCGCCGGGCCGAACGCTGAAGGCGCAGGCGGTCGAGGGTGTGGCCTGGGACGGTCTGGTGGGCGAGATGCAGTTGGGCCAGTTGCCGCTGGGCCTGATGGAAGTCGATCTGATGCCGCTTCCCCTGCTGATCGGGCGGGCGCAATTCGCGCTGGAAAGGCCCGACTATCCCGGCGCGCGTCCCTTTACCGCGCGGATTCGCGGCAACGGCGGCGGATTTGCGATTACGGGCGCGAGCGGGGAGCTGGCACTGGGCGGGACGATGGCGCCGCTGCCGGTCCGTACGCTTACCATGAATGATTTTTCCGCTCAGATGGCGGGCGGAAGCTGCGTGTCCGCATCGGGGACGTTGGGGCTGGTGGTGCCCGCGATGGGCGCGATGATGGATGCCGAAACGGTGCTCTCGGGCGAAGCGCGCTGCGAGGACGGTTCGCTGATCGTGCCGATGACCGGGCCTTCGGGATCGGAGCGGGTCGATTTCCGGGTCGCTCCCGACGGGCAATGGACGGCGACCATGTCGCTGGTCGGCCTGCCGCCGGACATGGCCGCACCGCTGCTGGATATGGGTTTCCAGCAACGGCGCAACGGCGTGGGGCTGACCGCCAGCGGAACGCTGTGACGGTCGCCCTCGTTCGGGGAATTCAGATCAGCCGAGAGTGGAGGCGAGGAACCAGGTGCGCTCCTCGGCCTGGTCGGTCCAGTCGTCGATCAGGCCGTCGGTGGCATTGTCGCCCGCCTCTTCGGCCAGTTCCTTCAATTCCTTCAGCGTCTTGACCATCTGCGCATTATCGTCGCGCAGCTGGCTGACCATGTCCATGGCCTCCAGATCGGCGGAGTGCTGATCCTCGACCTTGGTCTTCTCCATGATCGACGCGATCGAGGTGAGGGTGGTGCCCTCGATCTTGCGCACGCGCTCGGCGATGATGTCGACATTGCCGAAGATCTCGGCAGCCTGTTCGTCGAACAGCAGGTGAAGTTCGCGGAACTGCGGGCCCTTCACGTGCCAGTGAAAATTCTTGGTCTTCATGTAGAGCGCGAGATGGTCTGCCAGCAGCCCGTTCAAACCGTCGATCAGCGCCTTCTTTGCATTGTCACCCATGGATGTGTCCTCCTGGTCCGTAATTAACATAGGATATGGGGCTCAAACGCCCGTGTACAAATCGGGTTTCCTGCTTTCTGCCGGATTTTGTGATCGCTTTTTCCGATCACTGCCAATCGCGCCGTCGCAAGGCGATTGACCCGCCGCGCCGCTTACCGCTAACGGCGCAGGCACACCCATGATTATGCGAGACAATCTTTCATGACCGGCGCCCACGATAATGGCGAACCGGCCCAGATCGTCGCGCTGGGCGATGCGATCGTCGACGTGCTGGCGCGCCGGGACGAGGATTTCCTGGTCGAATGCGGCGTGCTGAAAGGCACGATGCGCCTGCTCGCGGACGAAGAGGCGCAAGGGCTGGCCGCGGCCATGGACGCCAGCGGCGCGGTCGAGGAAGTGCCCGGCGGATCGGCGGCGAACAGCCTTGCGGGCGCGGCGGCGCTGGGCATACGCTGCCGCTTCATCGGGCAGACCGGCGACGACCGGTTGGGCCGTCTGTTCAAGCGGCACATGGCCGATCTCGACATCGCGTTCGACACGCCGCCGATCGGCGACGCGCCGACGGGCCGCTGCTTCATCCTCGTCACTCCGGATGGTGAGCGCACGATGCAGACCTCGCCCGCGGCCAGCCACCGGCTGACGCCCGATGCGCTGGACGAAGATGCGATCCGAGGCTGCGACACGCTCTTCCTAGAAGGCTATCTGTGGGGGCCCGAAACGCCCCGCCGCGCCATGCTGCGCGCGATCGAGATCGCCCGCGCCGAGGGGCGCCGCATCGCCTTCACCCTGTCCGACAGCATCGCCCTGCCGGGCCGGCGCGACACGATCCTGAAACTGGTCCAGGACGGCGGCGTCGACGTGCTGTTCGCCAATGAGTACGAGGCAAGGCTGATGTCGGGCGTCGACGATTTCGATGCCTCGATGCGCTTCCTGTCCGATCTGGTAAAGCTGCCCGTGATCACGCGCGGCGCGGCGGGCGCGACGGCGATGTGGCGGGGTGAGAAAATCGAGCGCCCTGCCGCAAGGCCCGAAGCCATCGTCGACACCACCGGCGCGGGCGACCAGTTCGCGGCCGGTTTCCTCGCCGCGCTGATCGCCGGGCGCGACATATCCGACAGCCTCGACGTCGGCGCCCGCAATGCCGCCGCGGTACTGGGCCACGTCGGCGCCCGCCCGCTCAAGCGAATGGAGATCTGAACATGGGCGCACTTTCTTCCCTTGCCGTCTATTGCGGGTCGGGCATGGGCCAGAACCCCGACTATGCCGCCGCCACGCGCGATCTGGGCCGCACGCTGGCCGAGCGGGGCATCGACCTCGTCTATGGCGGCGGACGGCTGGGGCTGATGGGCATCATCGCCGATACCGTGCTGGAATCGGGCGGCAAGGCCTATGGCGTGATCCCCGACGCGCTGCACAGTTTCGAGGTGGCGCACACTGGGCTGACAGAACTGCACCAGGTCGCCGACATGCACCAGCGCAAGGCCAAGATGACGCAGCTGGCCGATGCCTTCCTGTGCCTGCCGGGCGGGATCGGCACGCTGGACGAACTGATGGAGGCGTGGACGTGGAACGCGCTCGGCTATCACGCCAAGCCGTTCTGCCTGCTCGACACCAATGGCTATTGGCAGGACTTCATCCGGTTTTGCGACCGCATACAGGCCGAAGGGTTCATGAGCAGGGAACGCCGCGCCCAATTGCTGGTCGCCAGCGACATCGACAGCGCGCTCGACATGCTGGACAAGGCCGTGGCGGGGGCCAGCGTCGGCCCCGTCTGGTAAGAACCCTCACGCCGCCGGTGGTTCGGAGGTTTCCTCCAGCCGCCGCACGATCCAGCGCACCGCCGCATCCTCGACATTGACCGAGATCCACGTGCCGTCGGGCGCGATGCTTTCCTCGTCGCAGGATGTGCCGCTTTCGCTGGCGGTGCAGAACAGGCCGGGTTCGGGCATGGTCCATGTGCCGGTTTCGACGATCCGGCCATCGCGCAAGTTGCGATAGGTGCCATCGGGCCGCACCTCCTGCACCATCACCGCGCCGCCATCGCCAGAGCTGATCTCGAACCGTCCGGTGGCGGGGCCTCCGTCGGCGGCGGGATACGCTGGCGGTTCAGCAGGCGCCTGCGCCGCGTCCTCGCGCGGCTCCTGATTGCAGCCGGCGGCGGCAAAGGTCAGGAACAGCGCGAGGGCGGCGGCCAGTCGCATCGGGCTGGCGTTCGCGATCAGCCGGCAGCCTCGGTCGGCAGCACTTCCGATCCCATCACGCGTTCGACCGTCCAGATTTGCGCGGGATCGGCGGTGCTTGTCGCGGTCCAGGTGCCATCGGTCATCGCGTTCATATAGCAGGTGGCGTCCGCCTCGCCCTGCATGGTGACGCAGAAATTGCCCTCGGCGTCGGTCGTCCAGGTGCCGGGGACGGGATCGCCCTCGGACACCACGTCGACCAGCGTGCCGTCTTCCTTGACGTTGCGCATGATCCTCGTCTCGCCATCGGCGGAGGTCAGTTCGAACACGCCGTAAAAAGGCAGGCCGTCGGGCGCCATCATCGCGGTTTCGGCGGGCGAGAGGCTTTCTTCCTCTGCTGCGGGCGCGACGGGTTCTTCGGCCGGTTCGCATCCGGCAAGTGCGAAAGCGGCGATGGCGGCAAGGCCGGCGATCCTGTGCATGGCGTTCTCCCTATTTGCTGATGCTTGCCGCCAATATGGCGCAGATCGCACGGATCGCCAAGCCGGGGGCAGGCCAATGTGAAAGCACGCCCGCCGCATCAGGGAAGAAACTGTCGGGGGCCGTTCAGGCGACCGCCAGCGCCTCGAACACCGACTGGAACAGGGCGCGGCCGTCGGCGCTGCCCTGCTCGGGCTCGATCGCGCGTTCGGGGTGGGGCATCATGCCCAGCACATTGCCCTTTTCATTCAGCACGCCCGCGATCTGGCAGGACGATCCGTTGACCGCCTCGCCATAGCGGAACGCGATGCGTCCTTCGCCTTCAAGGCGGGCCAGCACGTCCTCGTCCGCGAAATAATTGCCGTCGTGATGGGCGACCGGAATGTGGATCGTCTGCCCCTTGTCATAGCCCTGCGTGAACAGGCTGGAGGCGTTTTCGACCACCAGCGGCACGGTGCGGCAGACGAAGCGGATGCCCGCATTGCGCATCAGCGCGCCGGGCAGCAGCCGCGCCTCGGTCAGCACCTGGAACCCGTTGCACACGCCCAGCACGGGAACGCCGCGCTCCGCCGCCGCGATGACCGAGCGCATGATCGGGCTGTTCGCCGCCATCGCGCCCGAACGCAGGTAATCGCCATAGGAAAACCCGCCCGGCACCGCGACGAAGTCGATGTTGTCCGGCAATTCGGCATCGCCGTGCCAGATGCGCAGCGGTGCCTTGCCCGAAACCTGCTCGATCGCGACGGCCATGTCGCGGTCGCAGTTCGAACCGGGGAAGGTGATGACGCCAGCGGTAAAAGCCATCGGTCAGGGTTCCTTGGTCAGCCCGATTTACTTCAGGAAAGCTTCTCGACGCGGTAATTCTCGATCACCGTGTTCGCCAGCAGCTTGCGGCACATCTCGTCCAGCGCCTCGTCGCTGGTGTCGTCGGCGACTTCCAGCGCGATTTCGCGTCCGACGCGCACATCGGCGACGCCGTCGAAACCCAGACCTTCCAGCGCGTGATGGATCGCGCGGCCCTGCGGATCGAGCACGCCGGGTTTCAGCGAAACATGGACCTGCACCTTCATGAACGGTGACCTTCTTGCAAAATTACGGGGTTCAGCCTGTCGCAGCCCCTATGACGAGATGCGCGCGGGCGCAAGCATGCTGCGGGCTCAAGTGTCTATGGAATCGGCCTATGGAGCGGGAGACGGCGCGTCTTCGGGCACGACGAGGAACTCCACCGCCTGTCCGGGGGCGAGCCACTCGCGCGCTTCCTCCTGCAATTGGGCGGCGGTCACGGCGGCGGCGCGGTCCCTGGCATTGGCGATTCGCTCCAGCCGGTCTCCCTCGCTCTGCGCGCGGTCGGCGATGGCAAGCCAGCCCGCATTGGATTTCAGCAGGTTCTCATAGGCAGAGATCAGCGGCGCGCGGGCACGCTCCACCAGATCGTCGGGGATCGGTTCGCTGCGCAGCGATTCGACCGTGGCGGCCAGCGCGGCGCGCGCGGCGGGAAGCTGCGCCAGTTCGACCTGCGCGCGGATCGAGAACGTGCCCCAGCCCGGCCAGATCTTGCTCATCGAATTGCTAACCTGCGGCGAATAGGCCTGCCCCAGACGTTCGCGCAATTCGTCGGTGACGGCGATGCGGGCCACGCGCTCCAGCAGTTCCATGCGGATTTCCTGCACGGCGTCGCTGTCGTCGGTGGTGGGCCAGATCATCTCGATCAGCGCCTGCGTCGGCTCGCCCTCATGCCGCAGCACCACGGGGCCACGCCGGTCGGTAAAACCGCGTTCCAGCGCCTGAGGATTGGGGGTAAACTCCGTCTCGCGCATGGGCAGCGCGCCCAGCGTGCGCCCGACCAGTTCCACGGCGCGGTCCTCGTCCACGTCGCCGACGATGGCAATCTCGATCGGCCCGCTTTCAAGGCTGGGGTCGATGACGGGCTGCAGCCTTTCGAAATCCAGCGCGCGATAATCGCCGATCTCCTGCTGGGTAAAGCGAGGGTCGCCGTCGCTGATCACCCCGCCGCGCCCGCTGGCCAGCGCCGAGCCGGGCGTCGCGCGCAGCCGCGCGAAATAATCGGGCAGCGCGTTGCGGAAGCGCGTCATCGGCTCCGTCCGCCAGCCGGGATCGGTGATCAGCGCGGCCATCAGCTGCAATTGCAGTTCCAGATCCTCGGCCCGCGTGCTGCCCGTCGAGAGGAACGCATCGCTGCCCGCGCCGAAGTCGAAACCGACGCGGCGACCGGCAAGGATCGATTCCAGCGTATCGGCGTCATGTTCCCCAAGGCCGCTGGCGGGAATGCGCGAGGCCAGTTCGACCGCATTGGGCGCCTCGCGAGTCTCCAGCAGCTTGCCGCCCGGGATCGTCATGCGCACGAGAACCTGGTTGCGCGCCAAATCGGTCTGCTTGACGTTCAGCCGGACATTGTTGGCAAAACGCACCGTGCGCACATCGAACAAAGGTTCGCGCGTGTCGGACACGACTCTGCCCGGCGTGCCGAAATCGGTGTAGGCAAAAGGCACGCGCTCGACCGCGACTTCCTCGGCCAGCGGGGCCTGCATCGCGTCGGTCCATGCCTCGCGCAGACCTTGCTCTGCGCCCTCGGGCGCGGTGCGGCCGCGAAAGCGGATATGCGCCGTGTCGTCCAGCGGGACGGCCTCTTCGCGCATCGCGGCCAGCACGGCATCGGGCGTGATCTCGTCCCGCATCGCGAAATAGCGTTCCGCAGCCTCGGGACCGGTGGTGGGCACGCGCCCTTCGCCCACCCAGCGCAGGATGCGGTCGACCATGAAATCATTGGTGCGCGTCGGCTCGCTGACCGCGGCGGCTTCATAGCGTTCGTCGAGTTCGGCCAGCTGCTCTGCGATCTCGGCCTCGGAAAAGCCGCGTTCGATGGCGCTGCGATATTCGGCGGCCGCGGCCTTCAGCCCGTCGTTCCAGCGGCCATCCACACTGTCGACGATCAGCCGCGTGATCCGCGCGTCGCGAAACACATTGCCGGTGCCGAAACCCGCCGATTTGAACGGCGCATTCGCTTGCCGCGCCAGCCGGGTCAGCCGCCGGTTGATCGCGTCATAGCCGATCTGGCGCAGGATCGTCGCGCGGCGTTCCTCCGCCGTATCGGGCGCGTTCTCGGCAGGGGCGAGTGCGAAGGCGGTGAAGCGTTCGGACAGCGCAGGATGCAGATGGATGGATTCGCTCGCCGGACGGGCAAAATCGACCGCGCCGTAATCGCGCGGTTCGGGCGGCGGGGCGGCGGGCTGCCAATTGCCGAAATACTCGGCAATCGCGGCCTCAACCGCATCGGGGTCGAGGTCGCCCACCACGATGACCGCGGCATTGCCGGGACGGTAATGCGACGCCCAGAAGTCGCGCAGTTCCGCGGCGTCGGCAGCGGTCAGCGTCTCCACCGTGCCGCCCGCCCAGCGATCGACATAGCGCGCATCGGGCGTTTCGAAGCGGTACCGGTCGAGCGCGTCCTCCAACTGGTAATTGGCCCGGTCGCGCCGTTCGGCCAGCAGCACGCCGCGCTCGCGCTCGACGGCTTGCGGGTCGAAGTTCAGCTCGCTCGCCACCTCGCGCATCAGCATCAGCGATGTGTCGAGCAGCTCCGGGTCGGTGCGCGGAAGGCGCAGCTGGTAGATCGTGTGCTCGAACCCGGTCGATGCATTGGTGTCCGCGCCGAACGCCAGACCGGCACGTTCCAGCAGCGGGATCATTTCCCCTTCGGCGACGCGGGTCGATCCGTTGAACGCCATGTGTTCGACGTAATGGGCAAAACCGCGCTCGTCGTCGGCCTCGTCCAGCGATCCCGCATCGAAGGCGAGACGGATTTCCGCGGTGCCCTGCGGCGTGCCGTTGGGCCGGACCGCCCAGAACAGCCCGTTGGGAAGCCGGCCCCAGCGGATCGCGGTATCAGGCTCAAGATCGGTCTGGGCCAGCGCGGTTTCGGGCTTGGGATATCCGCTGCGGTTGACGCTGTCCGGCGCGGGGGCCGGAGGGGCGGCGGGCTGCCCGGCGGGAGGGGCAACAGGCGCGAGCGGCACGGCACACCCGCCCAGCAGGCCCAGCGCCAGCACGCCCGAAAGCGCACGCGCCCGCCAAACCGGCATGCGAATGCGATCAGCCAATCCGGCCTGCCCGGCGACCCACCATCCTGCCGCCGGTTCCGGCGATCTTTTTCTGCAATCCTCGTCCCATCAAATTGTTACGCTGCGGCCCTTATTTCTTTCCCCGCAGCTTGCGATGATGGTTGATATCGAACACCTCACTCGGCCCGTCGTCCTGCAGTACGCCCAGCCTGCGGGCGACTTCCTGATAGGCGTCTTCCTCGCCGCCGAGGTCGCGGCGAAAGCGGTCCTTGTCCAGCTTCTCGCCCGTGGTCATGTCCCACAGTCGGCAGCCGTCGGGGCTGATCTCGTCCGCCAGGATCACGCGGCTGTAATCGCCGTCCCACAGACGTCCGAACTCCAGCTTGAAATCGACCAGCCGGATGCCGACCGCGGCGAACATGCCGCACATGAAGTCGTTGATGCGGATCGCCATGGAAGAGATGTCCTGCATCTCCTCGTTCGAGGCCCAGCCGAAGCAGGCGATATGCTCTTCCGCGATCAGCGGATCGCCCAGCGCATCGTCCTTGAAGTAATATTCCAGCAGCGTGTGCGGCAGCGGCTCGCCCTCTTCAAGGCCCAGCCGCTTCGAGATCGAGCCCGCCGCGACATTGCGCACCACCACCTCGATCGGGATGATGTCGACCTGGCGGACCAGCTGCTCGCGCATGTTCAGGCGGCGGATGAAATGGGTCGGGATGCCGATATGCGACAGGCGGGTGAACACGAACTCGCTGATGCGGTTGTTGATCACGCCCTTGCCGTTGATCGTGCCCTTTTTCTGGGCGTTGAACGCGGTCGCGTCATCCTTGAAATACTGGATCAGCGTGCCCGGTTCGGGGCCTTCGTAAAGGATCTTGGCCTTGCCTTCGTAGATCTGGCGGCGACGCGACATCGTGACTTCGCTTTCAAGCTGCGCCCGTGATCCGCCGGGTGGAAGGCGGGGGCGGAAAACACCAAGCCCCGGTCTGACCGGTCCCGTCTTGGCGGGGCGCGGACACGGCCGGGGCGTTACGGTCCGGCCTATAATGGAAGCACGGCGCAAAAGCAAAGCGCGCGTGAAACCGTGCGCCGCCGCGCTAGAACCGCTTGCGGAACTCCACCTCGAAGAAGCGGCCTGCGGGGTCGATGAAGTCGGGCAGGTAGTTGACCGGCACATCGCCATTCGCATCGGTCACGCGCTGCTGTGCGTCGAAGATATTGTCGATCGACAGCGACAGGCGGCTGCCCTTGAAGAACGGCACAGCCTCGACCAGCCTCTGCTGCTGTTCCAGATCGGCGAACAGCCGCAGGTCGACGGTCGCGATCGGCGCGAAATCCAGCGAGGTGCCGCCGTCCGATCCGCCGTCGATGCTCGCCCCGCCGAGATAATTGCCCGAGAGGCGCGCACCGAAACCGCCATAGAACACGCGTCCCGACAGCTCCACCTCGTGCCGCGCGACGGGGGTGGCGGTCAGCGATTCGCCTTCCAGCAGGTCGAGCACCGGCGTGCCATCGGCGATCTGCACCGATTGTTCGAAACGCACCGTGTGATAGGCGGCAAGGCCCCAGTGACCGCCGCCGCGTCCGCCGCCAAAACCGGGAGGACCGCCGCCGCCGCGTTCTTCGCCGCGCTGGCCGTCATCATTGCCCGCGATCCGGTCCGAAATGTCGAAACCATAACGCAGCCGCCTGCCGTCCTGATGCGCATAGGTCACGGGCCGCTGGTCGATGCTGACCAGATTGCCCTCGGCATCCCGCACCACGCGTCCGGGGAAGGCCGCCTCGATGGTCGGGGTCAGCGCGGGAAAACCGCTCGACACATCGGTCGAGCTTTCGTCGTAATATTCGACGATCACGTTCGACCGGCGAAAGAAGGGCAGGTCGTAATTGAGCCCGATCTTCCAGTCGCGCTGCTTCTCGGCGACAAGGTCGGGATTGCCGCCGGTGATGATGTCCACCACGGCGGTCTGGCCGGTCGCGATGTCGAAGATGGTGGCTCCGCTGGTCACCAGCTGCGGCGCGCCCAGCTGGCTCAGGCTTGGCGCGCGTTCGGTGTAGATGTGGCTCAGCTGCAGGTTGAGGTTCTCGAACGGCGACCAGTTCAGCCCCGCGCTCCAGTTGTACAGCGTGCCGAAGTCCGACAGATCGTTGACTCCGCCCGACAGGTCCAGCGTGATATCGCCGATCGCCGCCAGCACGTCGTCCCTGCGGCTGGTTAGCGGAATGCCCAAGGTGAAACCGCCATTGGCATCGCCGCGAGTCAGATCGGTCGCAAAACCCGGATTATCCGTGCTGCGGCTGTCGATATTCGACCAGTCGAACCCCGCCTGCACCGTCACCGCCAATTGTCCGGCAGGCAGCCACAGGGGACGGCCCGTCAGCGTCGCAAGCGATGTAGCATCCTCGGTGTTCGAGTAGCTGGCGTTCGACCGCTGGTCAGGGACGAAGGCCAGCAGATCGTCCACCGGCGCGTCGATGCCGATCTGTCCGGCCAACACCGCCGATTGCAGCGCCGAAACATCGGTCGCCGCCGTGCTGCGCGACACCGTATCGTCATGCGTCCAGCGGCCCGTGACGGTCAGGTCCCAGTCGGCGATCCGCTTGTTGAACGTCGTGCCCACCTCGAACCCGGCCGAGCGGCTGTCACGCAACCGCGCGCCGCGGCCCAGGGCCTCGGAAACCAGCACCCGCTGTGCCGCTGCGCCGCTGGCATCGCTCAACAATGCCGTATCCGGTCCGCGCAAGGACAGCGAATCGCTGCGCGTGACGGTGCCGTTGACCGTCAGCGAACCGTCGCCGCCATCCTCGCCAAGCCCGCGCGTCCATGCGCCATTGAGCGAGAGATCGCGGGTGTCGGCGACCAGCGACTGGAGGTCGGCCGGGTTGACGTCGCCGAACACCGGGTCGAAGCCATAGGACGAAACGCCGCGCTCGCCTTCGGTCAGCATCGAGCTGTTCTCGCCCTCGAACGCCAGATTGAAGCGGTTGGGCCCGCTGATCGACAGCAGCGACGCCTCGATCTCGCTGGTGTGATAGCCGCCGTCCCCCGGCACGCCATATTCCAGCTCGATCCCCTTGGACGCATAGCGTTCCTTCAGGATAAAGTTGATCACGCGCTGGTCGGGGCGAAAGCCGAAGCGGATGGCGGCCTCCTCGGGCAGGATCTCGACGTTGGCCAAGGCTTCGGGCGGATAGTTGCGGAGTTCGCGAAAGCCGGACACGCGCTGCCCGTTGACGAGGATCGCGGGCCGCCCGCCCGAACCGCGGCCGCGCCCCGACCCGGTCTGCGGCGCCAGCTCCTCCAGCAGTTCGACCAGCGAGCTTGCTCCGATGCTCAGGATCTCGTCCTCGTCCAGCACGGCGACGGGGGTCTGGGGTATGTCGACCCGGCGGCGATCGACCTGCGGGGCGGTGACAATGATGTCGTCCGACGCGTCGTCATCGACCTCGATATCCTCTGCAGGCTGGCTTTCCGATGTCCCAACGCTGTCCGTGTTCAGTTCGGCTGCGGAGGCGGGACCGGCCAGCATCGCGGCAAGGGCGAGCATGCTGGCACGGGGCACGCTAGCGCCGGGGATGGGATAGCTGATTTTCATATGATGGGATTGCACGGCATCGCGGGTGCGGGCCAAGTCGCCCGATGTATCATTATGTCGCAATGCGGTGCGCGCGCTTTCGATCCGCGTCGCGAAAGGGAAAAAGCGTCTTTTGTCATTTCATTGCCGCAAATGGCGTTGGGCGAACCGCCTCACGCAACCCGCGGCGACGTTGAAATATAACTGCGGGCTTTCCATATCCGCTCGGCACGGCTATGGGGCCGCAGGTTTTTTTTCTGACAATTCGATTGAAAGGATGGGCGCCTGGCGCCCGGGCATGGCGAAAGAAGAACTTCTCGAAATGCGTGGCACGGTTGTGGAGCTTCTCCCCAATGCGATGTTCCGCGTGCGCCTGGAAAACGATCACGAGATCCTGGGCCACACCGCCGGCAAGATGCGCAAGAACCGGATTCGCGTGCTGGTGGGCGATGAAGTCCTGGTCGAGCTGACGCCCTATGACCTGACCAAGGGCCGGATCACCTATCGCTTCATGCCCGGTCGCGGCGGCCCCGGGCCCAGCTGATCGCTGGCGCCGGCATGACGGCCCAGAATCCCGAACCAAAGCTGATCCTCGCGTCTGCCAGCCCGCGCAGGCGCGAACTATTGGCGCGTCTGGACATCGAACCCGCGCGCATCGCGCCCGCCGACATCGACGAGACGCCGCGCAAGGGCGAACTGCCGCGTCCCTATGTGCAGCGCATGGCGCGCGAAAAGGCGCTTGCTGTTGCCGCGGATGACGGCTTCGTGCTGGCGGGCGATACGGTGGTCGCCGCCGGTCGGCGCATCCTGCCCAAGGCAGAGGACGAAGCGACCGCGCGCGAGTGCCTGACGCTGCTGTCGGGCAGGCGGCACCGCGTCTTCTCCGCCATCACGCTCGCGGCCCCCGACGGTTCAGTGCGTGAGCGGATGAGCGAGACGATCGTGCGCTTCAAGGTTCTGTCGGCACAGGAAATCGACGCCTATATCGCGGGCGGCGAATGGCACGGCAAGGCGGGCGGCTATGCCATCCAGGGCCATGCCGAGGCACTGATCGCGTGGATCCAGGGCAGCCATTCGGGCGTCGTGGGTCTGCCCCTGTTCGAAACGCGCGCGCTGTTGAAGGCGGCGGGGTTTCCCATTGGCTGAAACGCCCGGCACGTGGCTGATCGAACGCGGCATCGGCGAAACCCGCGCCGCGCTGGTCGAGGACGATGCCATTATCGCTGCGAAACTCGCCTGGCCGGGCGAACTCGCCGCAGGCGCAGTGGTCGAGGGCGTGCTGACTTCGCGCGCATCGGGTTCGGCGCGCGGCACAGTGCGACTGGACGGCGGCGAGGAAGTGCTGGTCGACCGCCTGCCGAAAAGCGCCAGCGAAGGCGCGCCGATCCGCATCCTCATCCACCGCGCACGCATCGATGAAGGCACCCGCTCCAAACGCGCGCAGGGCCGCCCGACCGACGAACGCCTGCGCCCCGCACCCACGCTAGAAGAGCGGCTGAAGGGCGAGGGGCATGAAGTCCGCATCGTTCCCCGCTTTCCCGTGACCGGCTGGTCCGAACTGATCGCCGAAGCCTTCGAGCGGCAGGTCACCTTCGATGGCGGCGCACTGCACCTCTCCCCCACACCCGCGATGACGCTGATCGACATCGACGGCACGCTACCACCGCGCGCGCTGGCGCTGGCGGCGGTGCCCGCGATAGCCGCCAGCCTTCGCCGCTTCGAAATCGGCGGATCGATCGGCATCGATTTTCCGACGCTGCAGGACAAGGCCGATCGCCGCGCGGTGGACTCGGCGCTGGAACAGGCGCTGGACGGTTTTCCCCATGAACGCACCGCGATGAACGGCTTTGGCTTCTTGCAGATCGTCGCGCGGGTGCAGGGTCCTTCGATCCTGCACCGCGTGACCCTCCACCGGCTTGCCGCCGCTGCGCGCCTGCTGCTGCGGCAGGCAGAACATATCGCGGATCCGGGCGCGATCCTGCTGACCGTGCATCCCGCGCTGCAGGCCCATTTGAAGCCCGATTGGATCGCCGAACTCGCCCGCCGCACAGGGCGCGAAATCCGCATTCAGACCGATCCCGCCCTTGCGCCACAGGCCGGCATGTCGCAGGCGGTGCCGCTATGAAGACGACTCCGAAACGCGCCGTGAAAAGCTGTCCGATCTGCGGAAAGCCGCGCTCTGCCGACCATGCGCCGTTCTGTTCGACCCGCTGCAAGGACCGCGATCTGGTCCAGTGGCTGCAGGACGGCTACGCCATTCCGGGCGAGCCTGCCGAGATTCCGACCGACCGGCAGGACGGCCGCGCGGACGAGGATTTCTGACCGGACGGCACGCGCGTGAAAAAACCCGCATTTTGAGGTTTGACAGCAAGCGCGGCTTTGGCCATAGGCGGCGCTCCCGACGCCAAGCGCGATTCAATCCGCCGGTTTCGGGTCCGCCATTTCGGCGATGCCTGGGTAGCTCAGTGGTAGAGCAGACGACTGAAAATCGTCGTGTCGGTGGTTCGACTCCGCCCCCGGGCACCACTTCCTCAAATCGGCGAATAATCGGGGCGTGGTGCGCATCCCCGCGCTTTCCAACCGCGCGTCCAATCCCTATCTGACCCTGCGATGAGCCGTACGCCTGCCGGAACCCCGCCCCATCCCAAGGGCGCCGATCGCTTTAACGAGGACAAGGCGGCCTATACGGTGCGCGGCAGCCAGCCCGACCTGCAGGCGGGGCTGGCCGCGATCCGCGAGGTTCAGCGAACCCTGCCCCCGCGTCCCGGCGTCTATCGCATGGTCGATGCGCGGGGCGATGTGCTCTATGTCGGCAAGGCGCGTGCGCTGAAGAACCGCGTCGCCAATTATCTGCAGGTCGACCGCCTGCCGATGCGGCTGAAACGCATGGTCGCGCAGACGCGCGAAATGACCATCGTGACGACGAACAGCGAGGCCGAGGCGCTGCTGCTGGAAGCGCAGCTGATCAAGCGGTTTCGCCCGCCGTACAATGTGCTGCTGCGCGACGACAAGAGCTTCCCCTTCATCCTGCTGCGCGCCGACAACGACTTTCCGCGCATCATGAAGCATCGCGGCGCGCGGCGGGCCAAGGGCAATTACTATGGCCCCTTTGCCAGCGCCGGATCGGTCAACACCACGATCAACGCGCTGCAGAAACTGTTTTTGCTGCGAAGCTGCACCGACAGCTTCTTCAGCCGCCGCGACCGGCCCTGCCTGCTCTACCAGATCAAGCGCTGCAGCGCGCCCTGCGTGGGCCGCATCGACAAGGACGGCTATGGCGAGCTGGTACGGCAGGCCAAGGACTTCCTCGCCGGCAAGTCCAGCGCGGTGCAGCAGGAAATCGAAAGCCAGATGGCCGAGGCGGCCGAGAAGCTGGATTTCGAAACCGCCGCCATGCTGCGCGATCGCCTCCGCGCCGCGACCTTCATCCAGGGGTCGCAGGCGATCAATGCACAGGGCGTGGGCGATGCCGACGTGTTCGCCATGGCGGAAAAGGGCGGCCAGATCGGCGTGCAGGCCTTCTTCATTCGCGGTGGGCAGAACTGGGGCCACCGCGCGTTCTTTCCCCGCCATACCGAGGGGCTGGAACAGGAAGAGGTGTTCAGCGCCTTCCTCGCCCAGTTCTACGAGGAAGTGCCGCCCGCGCGCACCATATTGCTCGACCGCGAACTGCCCGATTGCGAATTGCTGGAAGAGGCCTTCACCGCCATCGCCGAGCGCAAGGTCGAGATCAGCGTCCCCCAGCGCGGCGACCGCCGCCGCCTGATCGAACAGGCCAGCCGCAACGCCGCCGAAGCGCTCGACCGCCGCCTCGCCGAAAGCGGCACACAGGCAAAGATCTGGCGCGAAATGGCCGAGTTCCTGGAATTGGCAGACATTCCTCAGCGGGTGGAAGTGTACGACAACTCGCACATCCAGGGCGCCAATGCGGTCGGCGCGATGATCGTCGCGGGGCCCGAGGGGTTGCTGAAGAACCAGTACCGCAAGTTCAACATCAAGCAGGCCCAGACCAACGACGATTTCGCAATGATGCGCGAGGTGCTGAACCGCCGCTTCGCCCGCGCCTTGAAGGACGATCCCGACCGCGAGACATCGGGGAAGGGCGATGCGGCCTGGCCCGATCTCGTGCTGCTCGATGGCGGCAAGGGGCAGATGTCGTCGGTGATGGACACGCTGGAGGAGCTGGGGATCGAGGACGTGCCTGTCGTCGGCGTCGCCAAGGGCCCGCATCACGGGCGCGAAGGCCGCGAGGTGTTCCATTTCCCCGACGGGCGCGAAAAGACGCTGCCGACCAATTCGCCCGTGCTGTTCCACCTGCAGCGCCTGCGCGACGAGGTGCACCGCTTCGCCATCGGCGCGCACCGGGCGAAGCGCAGCCGTTCGATCCAGGCCAGCCCGCTGGACGAGATCCCCGGCATCGGTCCCGCGCGCAAGCGGGCCCTGCTGCTGCATTTCGGCACGGCGGGCAAGGTGCGCGCCGCTGCCCTAAAGGACTTGTTGCGCGTGCCCGGCGTTTCGGAAAATGTCGCGCGGCAGATCTATGATTTCTATCACCCCGGCGGTTGATGGGGGCAAGGGGGTGACGGATGGGTCGTCACATGCCTATCTGTCGGCCGAGCTATCAGGAAAGAGAACCGCATGAGCAGCCTTGTCGGCCCCGACGAAGACAATCCCCTCGGCAAGCCGCCGGTCCCCGAAGAGGTTCAGGAGGCGATCCGCACGCTGCTCCGCTGGACCGGCGACGATCCCAGCCGCGAAGGCCTGCTCGACACGCCCAAGCGCGTGGCGCGCGCGTGGAAGGAATATTGCCAGGGCTACGGCGAGGATCCGGCGATCCATCTGTCGCGAGTTTTCGAGGAAGTGGGCGGCTATGACGAGGTCGTGCTGCTGAAGGACATCCCGTTCCAGTCGCATTGCGAGCATCACATGGCGCCGATCATCGGCAAGGCGGCGATCGCCTATCTGCCGCGCGACCATGTCGTGGGCATTTCCAAGCTGGCGCGCGTGCTGCACGGTTTCGCGCGGCGGCTGCAGATCCAGGAACGGCTGACGGCGGAAGTCGCCGAATGCATCTGGAACCATCTGAAGCCGCATGGCGTCGCCGTGGTGATAGAAGCGAGCCACGCCTGCATGACCGCGCGCGGCGTCCGCACCCCCGGCGTCGGCATGGTGACCAGCCGCATGATGGGCACGTTCCGCGACGACGAGCGCAGCCGCAAGGAAGTGCTCTCGCTGATGGGTTACTGACTGGTGCGATAGCCGTGCGCGGAGAGGATTTCGCGCACCCTTGCCAGCGCGCATCCCAGCGGATCGTCCACGCCCATCAGCGCAAAGCTGCCGGTGACGGCAAGGCTGCAATGCCCATGCACCACCGCGATCAGCGATCTGGTTAGCAGCGCGATGTCGGTGGTGCTGCCATCGGGCAGGGCGGCGCGGATTTCGCGCTCGACGATGCCGGTCAGCGCGGCGCGGCGTTCTTCGTCCTGTGGCGGCAGGGCGAAATCCGCGGGCAAGTGATGCTCATAGATCGCGGACCAGAGATGCGGGTTTTCCTGCGCGAAGTCGAAATAGGCCGCGACAAGGCTGCCGATCCGGTCCGCGCCGCCCGTGTCCAGCCGCGTCCGCAATTGCTGCGCCCAGATCTCGAAACTGCGCGAATTGATCGCCACGATCAGATGGTCGAGCGATCCGAACACATTATAGATCGTGCCGACCGAATAGCCCGCCTGCTTGGCCACTTCACGCCCGGAGAAACGGGCAAGGCCGGTCTGCGCCAGCAAGACATGGCCCAGCGAGACCAGAAGCTCCTGCAATTCCTCGCGCGTGTGATCCGATCGCCGTCCCATGAACCCCTGCTAAAGCCTTAAATGAACACTGTCCAATTTATTTATTGAACGCTGTTCATTTGGCTGCTATTGCGCATGGCGACGATGTAGCGTCATGCTCGCTCTGGGCAATTGCGGCGGGGCGTCGGTCAGCCGGTCGGGCGGACCGGTGCAGGGGGATCACGATCATGGAATTCATGCTTCTCGTCGCCGGTGCCGTTGCACTGGTCCTGCTGTGGAAGCGGGTCGACCGGCTGGAGGAAGAGCTGCGGGACCTGAGGAGCGCAGGCGTCTCGCCCCGCGCGCCCGTGACCGAACCGGAACCGCAGCCGGCCCCTGCGCCGCGACCGGCGGCAAGTCTCGTCCCCAGATTCGCCCGCAGCACCCAGCCGCCGCGCGAAACCGTGCCGGAACCCGCGCCCTCATCGATTGCCGAAACTGCACCTCCAATCGCTCCGGCCCGCAGCCGCTTCGCCTTCGATTTCGAGGAACTGTTTGGCCGCCAGCTGCCCATCTGGGCGGGCGGCATCACCCTGGCGGTCGCGGGGTTTTTCCTCGTGCGTTATGCCATCGACGTCGGCCTGCTCAGCCCGGCGGTGCGCGTCGCCATGGGACTGGTGTTCGGGCTGGGCCTGATCGCGGGCGCAGAGGCCGCGCATCGCTTCAAGGACCGCGTCGCTGACCCCCGCGTGCCGCAGGCTCTGTCGGGTGCGGGGCTGGCGGTGCTTTACGCCACCGTATTTCTCGCGGGCACGTTCTACGGGTTGATCGGCACAGGCACGGCCTTCGTCGGCCTCGCGCTGGTGACCGCGGCGGCCATCGGCCTGTCGTTCCGCTTCGGCCTGCCCAGCGCGGTGCTGGGCCTTGTCGGCGGTTTCGCTGCGCCTGCTCTGGTCGGGGCGGAGGAATCGAACCTGCCGCTGCTGGCGTTCTATCTCGCGCTGGTCGCGAGCGGACTGGGCCATGCCGGGCGCAAGCAGGGTGCCTTTTCCGAAGGTGGGGGCTGGGCGCATGGCGGCTGGCTGGGGCTGGCGGGTATCGTCGGCGGGCTGGGCTGGGGCCTCGTCATGCTGATCGCGCAGCCCAGCGCGCCGGGCGACGTGGTGGCGACCGGGTTCTTCCTTGTCGTGCTGGGCGCCTTGCTGCCCGCGCTGGTGCTGCCCGATCTGCGCGAAAGCCGCTGGCTGCGGCTGGCGGCAGGCGGCTTCGCCTCGCTGCAGATGGCGGCCCTGCTGGAAAGCAGCGGCTATGAGCCGCTGTCTTGGGGCCTCTACCTGCTGCTGGGCGCGGCCTTCGCGGGGCTGGGCTGGCGAACGTCGGCGCTGCGCGATGCCTCGGCCGTCGCGGGCGGCGTGGGCGCGTGGATGCTGGGTTTCTGGTACGATCCCGATCCGTCGCTGTTCGCCGCGGTGGCCGCGGGGCTGGCGCTGGTGTTCGCGGTTGTGCCGCTGGTGCAGGTGTGGCTGGGCCGGGCGCGGGGCGCCGATGTCGCCGCGCTGGCGGTGATACCGCTGGCGATCATGCTGGCCGCGCTGTGGCATTTCGACAGTCTGGAAGGATCGCAGGCATGGCTGCTGGGTCTGGCCGGCATCGTGCTGGCCGTCCTTCCCGCGATGGGCGCATGGAAAACGGGGCCGCATGCCCGCTGGCGCAGCGCCGTGCTCGAGGCGTCGGCGGTCTGGACCGCCTATGCCGCGATCACCCGCTTCCTGCCGTGGGAGCCGCTTGCGTGGATCGCGGCGCTTGCTGCGGTGGCGCTTGCGTTCGGGCTGCCCGACCGGCGCTGGGCCGGGCGTGCGGCTCTTGCGGTGGCCTTGGTCTGGGCGCTCTGGCCGCTGGGCTGGTGGCTGGGGGCGGCGCTGGAAACTATGTCGGGATCGCCGCTGCTGGTGGGCGAATTGCCCTCTGCGCAGGATGCCGCGCTTCAGCTGGTGCCGGGCGCGCTCGCCGCGCTGGTGCTGGCGTTCCGCGAAGACGGCAGGCGGGCGCTGGCGGCGCGCGTGCTGGCCGCCCTGCCAGTCATCGCCGCGGCGCATGTGCTGTTCAAGCAGGTCTTCGCAATCCGTGACCTGACCGAGTTCGCCGCACTGGGCCTTGCCGAACGCTGCGCATGGGAAGCGCTGCTCCTGCTGGCCGCATTCGCCGCACTACGTTTGCCTGCGCGCTGGTCGCCGCGTCTAGGGGGATCGGCGGTGGGCTCGGCGGTGGCGGCAGCATTGGCCGGGGCCGCGCTGGCGCATTTCGCCTTCTACACCGGCCTAGTCCACAATCCGCTGTGGAGCGAACAGGCGGTTGGCCCGACGCCGGTCGCCAACCTGCTGATCATGGCCTATGCCATCGCGGCGGCGGCGGTCCTGCTGCTGCGGCAGGCCTTGCCTCTGCCCCCGGCGATGCAGCGCCCCTTCCGCGTGGCGAGCGACGCCGTGCTTATGCTGATCATCAGCCTGTTCGCCCTGTCCGAGCTGCGTCAGGCCTTCGCGGGCACGATCCTGCTGGACCCGCCCGTCGGTCAGACGGAGGATCTGCTGCGATCCCTGCTGGGCATCGTGCTGGCGGGCGGCTTCCTGCTGTGGGGCGCGCAAAGCGGCACGCGCAGCTGGCGGATCGGTTCGTTGGTGCTGATGCTGGTCGCGGTCTGCAAGGTGTTCATATACGACACGGCGGGTCTGGAGGGGCTGGCCCGGATCGCCAGCTTCCTTGCCCTCGGCTTCAGCCTCATCGCGATCGGCTGGTTCTATTCGCGGCTGCTGCGGGTGCCTGCCGATGTGGGACGGGGCGAGGGCGCTATGCCTGTATCCCCGCCTGATCCCGCCGCAGTTCCGCCCGGTTCCAGCGCAGCGAGCTGAAGAACGCAAGGCCGATCAGCACCGCACCGATCAGCCCGGTAACGACCTCGGGGATGTGATATTCGACGTTCAGGAACATGATCGCCGCCAGCACGAGGATCGCATAGAACGCGCCGTGCTCCAGAAAGCGATATTCGCTCATCGTGCCCTGATGGACGAGGTAGATCGTCATCGAGCGCACGAACATTGCCCCGATGCCAAGGCCGATGGCGATCACGAACAGATTGGTCGACAGCGCGAACGCCCCGATCACCCCGTCAAACGAGAAACTGGCGTCTAGCACTTCAAGGTAGAGGAACGAGGCAAGGCCGGATTTCGCGGCGACACCGGTCGTCTCTTCCGGCGCGCCCAGCACGTCGCCGATCATCTCCACCGCGATGAAGGTCAGCAATCCGAACAGGCCCGCGGTCAGGAAAGTCAGCCGCTCCTCACCCTCCAGCAGGGTCGAGGTGCCCCAGATCGCCAGGATCATCACCCCGATCTCGAACGCCTGCAGCCGCCCGAACTTCGCCAGCGGCCCCTCGATCACGCGGATCCAGTGGATTTCCTTGTCGGCGTCGAAGAAATATTTGAGGCCGACCATGCCCAGGAACGCGCCGCCAAAGCCCATCAGCCCGGTATGTGCATCGTTCATGATCCGCGCATAGGTATCCGGCTCGTTGATCGCCAGCATCAGCGCGCCCCACGGCCCCAGCGATGCCGCGATGGCCACGATCACGATGGGGAACACGATGCGCATGCCGAACACGGCGATGGCGATGCCCCATGTCAGGAACCGGCGCTGCCAGATCGGGTCCATGTCCTTCAGCACGGTGGCATTGACCGCCGCATTGTCGAACGACAGCGAAACCTCCAGCACCGCCAGCACCGAGCAGATCCACAGCGTGCCCAGCATGCCCTCGACCGTGCCGGAATATTCCCAGCCCACGAAAGCGCCCAGCGCGAGCGCGACGATTGTGAAGATGATCGATCCGGTGAAATGTCTGAGCAAGGAAGGCTCCGGCGTGTGGGGGGATTCGGCAGTCGTCCGGATCATGCATTCCGGATGTCACAAGGCCGCCTAGATACAGACGGCCCGCATCATATCAAGCGCGGTGAGGGCGGGCAGGTTCCCGGCGGGTGCGTCAGCCGTTGTCGGCAGGGGTTTGCGCCTGCCACGCCCCGCCCAGCGCCTTGTACACCGCGACTGCCGCATTGGCCGCCTCGGTCCGCGCAGAAGCCAGCGCCTGCTCGCGCGCCAGCAGTTCCAGCCGCGCCCGGTCGAGTGTCAGGCGGTCGTCCTCGCCGCGCTCGAACCGCTGGCGCGCCAGTTCGAAGGCCCGCGCCTGCGCTGCGGCCGCCTTGCCCGCGGCATCCTCGCGGCGTTTGGCCTCCAGATAGCGGTTGATCGCGCCCTCGCTGTCGGCCAGCGCCTCGGCCACGGCCTGCTGATAGGCGGCGGCGGCGGCGTCCGCCCCGGCATCGGCGGCGCGGATGCGGGCGCGGATCTGGCCGCCCGAAAAGATCGGCCAGCTGAAACTCGGCCCGATGGAAAAGCGGGTGGATGCCGGATCGAACAGATCGCCCGCGTCCTGCGCCTGCGTACCCAGCCCGCCCATCAGCGAAAAGCGCGGGAACAAATCGGCGGTCGCGACGCCGATCTGCGCGGTGGCGGCGGCCAGTTCGCGTTCGGCCCTGCGCACGTCCGGGCGGCGGCGCAGCAGGTCGGACCGCAGGCCGACGAGGATCTCTTCGGGCGCGTCCGGAATGGGGGCGGCATCGCGCAATTCCGGAAACACCTGTTCGGGCGGAACGCCCATCAGCGCGGCAAGGCGATAGGCCGCGCCCGCCTCGGACGCGCGGGCCTGCGCGGCGGCATCGGCGGCATTGGCGGCTTCTGCACTCGCGGCTTCGGCCTCGATCCGGTTCGCCTCGCCCGCGGTGTAGAGCTGGTTCGTCAGCGCGGCGAGATCGGCGGACGCTTCCTCGCGCCCAGCCGCCAGCGCGCTATATTGCTGCGCCGCGCGCAAATCCATGTAGCCGCGCGCGATCTCGGCCGTCAGCTGGACGAGCGCATCCTGATATCCGGCCTCTGCCGCCTGCGCCTGTGCATCGGCGGCCTGCGCCTCGCGCGTGCGGCGGCCCCACAGGTCGATTTCCCAGCTGGCGTCGAAGCCCAGATCGAAAAGGCTGTATTCGGGATCGAAGCCGGGAAAATTGCCCACCGGCAGGAAACCGTTCTCGCTGATCCGGTTCTCGGTCGCCGCGCCGCTGGCGGACAGCTGCGGCAGGCGGCCGCCCAGCACCGCGTCGCGATTGGCGCGCGCCTCGGCCAGCCGCGCGCGTGCCTCGGCCAGCGTGGGCGCCTCGGCCATGGCGCGGGTGATCAGCGCGCTGAGCTGCGGATCGTCGAAACGATCCCACCAGGCGGGCTGGATCGCGGCGCTGTTCGCCGGTTCGATCCACGCGTCCGACACCTCGGCGACAGGCGGTTCATAGTCGGGGCCGACGGTGCAACCGGCCAGACCGGCGCCGACAAGCAAAAGCGGGACAAGGGGCAGAAGCGGGATAAGGGGGCGGAACATTCGCATTCACTCCATGCGCGCGCGGAACAGCCAGCCGGACACCGCAATGGTCACGAAGCCGATCACGACCAGCGGCCACAGCAGCGGCAGCATGTCGGCGGCAGGCATGGCCTTGAGGAACTGGCCTATCGATATCTCCATGAAATAGCGCGCGGGGTTGATGTAGGTGATCGCCCGCAGCCAGTCGGGCATGTTCTCAAGCGGGCTGGCAAAGCCCGACAGCAGGATGACCGGAATGGTCGCGACGAACGACCCAAGGAACGCCTGCTGCTGCGTGGTCGACAGCGCCGACACGAACATGCCCAGCCCGACCAGCGAGACGAGATAGATCGTCAGCCCGACATAGAACCACGGGATCGATCCGGTGAACGGCACGCCGAATACCAGCGGCGCGACGACCAGATAGACCGATCCGTTGAACAGGCCGACGAAGAAGGGCGGCACCATCTTGCCGATCAGGATCTGCGGCACGGTCAGCGGGCTGACCATCAGCTGGTCGAACGTGCCCATCTCGCGCTCTCTTGCCACGGTCTGCGCGGTGACCGACAGGCACGAGACCGAGACGATCACCACCAGCAGGCTGGGCATGTTGAACCAGATATATTCGAGGTTGGGATTGAACCAGTTGATCGCGATCGCGTTCTGCGGCGGCGGGGTCGATGCGGGGCGCAGTTCCAGCCCCGTGTCGGCCGCGATCCGCGTCAGATAGCCGCCGACGATCTGCGCCGCGTTCGACCGCCTGCCGTCGAGCACCACGCCCACGGTCGCGGTTTCGTCGCGCGCGATCCGGCTGTCGAAATCCTGTTCGATCACCAGCGCCGCCAGCACTTCCTGCCGGTCGATGGCGCGGCGCAGCTCTTCCGCCGAGCCGAGGCGCCTGACCTCGTCGAAGGTTTCCGCGCCCGCGATGCGCTGGATCAGTTCGGTGCTGGCGGTTCCGCTCGACCGGTCGAGCACGCCGATCGCGACATTTTCCACCTGCAAGGTAACCGCAAAGCTGAAGATCAGCAGCTGGATCAGCGGCGGCAGCACCAGCGTGATGCGCGCCTTGGGATCGCGCAGCAGCTCCCAGAATTCCTTGACGATCATCGCCTTCAGCGCGCCGCTCATCAGTCCAGGCTCCGCTTGGTCACGCGAATGCAAAGCGCGAAGAAGCCCGCTCCGAACAGCAGCATGATCCCTATATTGGGCAGCAGCATCGCCCAGATGTCGCCCGCCAGGAACACCGTCTGCAGCGAGGGCACGAAATAGCGCGCGGGCACGATATAGGTGATCGCCTGGATGATCGTCGGCATGGACGAAATCTCGAACATGAAGCCCGACAGCAGAAAGGTGGGCAGGAATCCCGACAGCAGCGCGACCTGGCTGGCGACGAACTGGTTCTTGGTCGCCGCCGATATGAACAGGCCTTGCCCAAGCGCGGGCATCAGATAGGCGGTCGAGATCGCCATCAGCGCGAAGATCGATCCGCGCAGCGGCACGCCGAACATTGTCACGGCCAGCAATGTGCACAGCGCGGTGGATGCCAGCGCGAGCACGAAATAGGGCACGATCTTGCTGATCAGGAATTCGGCCATGTGCATCGGCGTCGCCATCATCGCCTCCATCGTGCCGCGTTCCCATTCGCGCGCGATGACAAGGCTGGTCAGCAGCGTGCCGATCATCGTCATGACGATGGCGATCGCGCCCGGCACCAGGAAATTGCGGCTGGTGAGCGAGGGATTGTACCAATAGCGCAGAGACAGATCGATCGGTGGCGCGGGATCGGCCCCGCGCGCGGCGGCCTCGTTCGCCATCCATGTGTTCAGCAGCCCTTCGGAATAGGACCGCGTAAAATTGGCGGTATTGGGCATCGACCCGTCGGCGATGATCTGCACCGGCGGCGGATTGCCGCGCGCATAGCCGCTGCCGAAATCCTGCGGGATGACGACGATGCCGCGGATCTCGCCGCGCACCATCATGTCCTTCAGCGGCTGGACGCTGCGCGCGGTGACGGCTTCGAAATTGGGATTGTTCTGATAGGCGCCCGCCAGCGACAGCGCCGGCGCGCTCGAATCCTCAAGCGCGATGCCGATGCGCGTGTTGGTGGAATCGAGATTGAGCGCATAGCCGAACAGGAACAGCAGCAGCAGCGGCAGGATGAAGGCGATCAGGAAGGTCGACGGATCGCGCCGGATCTGCGCCACTTCCTTGGCGACCATGGCCGACAGACGCCTATTGTCGATCAGCGCGCTCATGCCGCTTCACTTTCGGCGCGCCCGTCTTCCTGCGGCCGCTGCGCATCGCTCGCCTCGATCATGGCGATGAAGGTGTCTTCCATCGTCGGATCGTCGAGATCGGCCATGTCGGCGGCCTGGCTTTTCAGCTCGTCGGGCGTGCCGCTGGCGATCTGTTCGGACCGGTAGATCAGCGTGATCGCGTCGCAATATTCGGCCTCTTCCATGAAATGGGTGGTGACCAGCACGGCCACGCCCTTTTCGACAAGGCCGTTGATATGCATCCAGAATTCGCGCCGCGTGACGGGATCGACCCCGCTCGTCGGCTCGTCCAGGAACAGCACCGGCGGTTCGTGCAATACGGCGGCGGCCAGCGCCAGCCGCTGCTTGAAGCCCAGCGGCAGCGTGCCCGCGGTCGCCTTCAGCCGGTCGCCCAGTTCGAAGATCTCGGTCACCCGCTCGACCGCATGGCGCGCATCGCGCCCCTCCAGCCCATAGGCGCCCGCGAAAAAGTTCAGGTTCTGCGCCACCGACAATTCGCCATAGAGCGAGAATTTCTGCGCCATATACCCCAGCGCCGCGCGCGCCCTGCCGCCGGACGAGCGCAGATCATGCCCCGCCACCGCGCCCGATCCCTCGGTCGGGGTCAAGAGGCCGCACAGCATCTTGAACGTGGTCGACTTGCCCGCCCCGTTCGGCCCCAGCAGCCCGAAGATCGAGCCATAGGGCACCGAAAAGCTGACATCATGCGCGGCGGTGAAGTCGCCGAAGCGGCGGGTCAGCCCCTTCGCCTCGATCGCGGGACCATCGCCCGCCTCGATATTCCGATAGGCCTCCGCCAGCGCGCTGGTGCCCTTGGGCCCGCCGCCCAGCCGCTCGATAAAGCCGTCCTCGAAACGGGGCTGCGCGGGGGCGATTTCGAACCCGCTCTCGCCCTTCAGCTCGTCCGGCGTCTTCAGCAGCAGGCGGACCGAGCGGCCCTGTATCGTCCCGTCGATCAGCCCTTCTCGGTCGAGCATCTGCGTCAGCACCTTGCGCCGCCGCTTTTCGAACCCGGTCAGCCGCACGACACGGTCCTCGACCGAGCGGGTGAGTTCGGCCGGATCGCCGCTGAACAGCAATTCGCCTTCGCTCAGCAGATAGACGCTATCGCATTTCTCCGCCTCGTCGAGATAGGCGGTTGACCACAGCACGCCCAAGCCGTCGGTGATCAATTCCTGCACCATCGCCCATAATTCGCGGCGCGAGATCGGGTCGACGCCCACGCCCGGCTCGTCCAGCAGCAGCAGGCGCGGCGTTTTGACCAGCGCGCAGGCAAGGCCCAGCTTCTGCTTCATGCCCCCGGACAGCGCGCCCGCGAGCCGGTCGCGAAACCGGGCAAGGTCGGTAAACTCCAGCAACCGGCTGAACGTCGCCTCTCGCTCGTCGGCGGGCAGGGCGCGCATGTCGGCATAGAGGTCGAGGTTCTGCTGGACGGTCAGATCCTCGTACAGGCCGAAACGCTGCGGCATGTAACCGACATGCTCCATATCCTTGCCCGGCGCGCCGCCCAGCACCGACACGGAACCCTTGTCAGGTGCCATCAGCCCGGCGAGGATGCGGATCAGCGTCGTCTTGCCCGCGCCGTCCGGACCGACCAGTCCCGTAACGCGGCCCGTCGGTATCTCCAGCGACACGCCGTCCAGCGCAGGCTTTTCCGCGCCCTTGAAGTTCTTCACCAGATCCCGGACGCAGGCGACCGCGCCGGAACCGGGGGAGGGCGTATCGCCCGGCACGATCAGTCCTCCGCTGCCGGACGGGCCGCGGGGATGGTCACGGTGACGGGCTGTCCCTGCCGCAGCGCCTCGTCCGGATTGTCGACCACGATGCGCAGCCGGTAGACGAGGTCGGTGCGCAGATCCTCGGTCTCCACCGACTTTGGCGTGAACTCGGCGCGCGGCGAGATATAGCCGATGGTGCCCTGATAGGTCTTCGGATTGCCGTCGGCGGTGACCTCGACCTTCATGCCCGGATTGATCCGCGCCATATCGGTCTGCGCGACATAGGCGCGCACCCGCAGCGGCCGGTCGATGGCGATGGTGAAGGCGGTGACTCCGGGCGAGACAAGGCTGCCCGGCTCGACCGAGCGGGTGACCACCGTGCCCGCAAGCGGCGCTTCCAGCCGCGTGTAGTCGAGGTCGGTGTCGATCGCGGCACGCGCGGCGCGGGCGGCCTCAAGCTGTGCGCGGGCGGCGGCGATATCCTCGGCGCGCGCGCCTTCCTGCGCCAGCGATGCGCCCTGGCTGGCTTCGGCATAGCGCGCCTCGGCGGTGCGTAGCGCGGTGACGGTCTGCTCCCAGACAGCGCGGCTGATCGCGCCCGATTCGACCAGTGGCTGGCGGCGTTCGTAATCGGCGCGCGCATCGCTGAGCGCCGCACGGGCCGCCGCCTGCTGCGCATTGGCCTGCCGGATTTCCTGCGGCCTGCTGCCCGCCTGCAATTTCGCCAGCTGCGCGCGCGCCTGCGCCAGCTGCGCATCGGCCTGCGCCAGCCGGTCCTGCGCCTGGCTGGGGTCCAGCACGGCCAGCAATTCGCCCTGCTTCACCCGCTCGCCCTCTTCCACCGGCACCTCGCTGACGCGGCCCGAGGCCTGGAACGCCATCTCGACCTCGCGGATGTCGACATTGCCATAGAGGGTGAGGGGGCCGTCATCGCCCTTCAGCAGGCCAAAACCCGATGTGGCGATGGCGGCAATGACCAGCGCCGCAAGGGCGATGCCGGCAATGATACGGCGGTTCATGTCAGGCTTGCTCCGGCTGGGAGGAAAGGACGCAGCGCGTATTGGCGACAAAGCGTGCGATCAAGGTTTCGGCGGTCGCGGGATCGAGCTGGGGAACCTGCATCAGGCGGCTCACCGTCGCGCGCGCGGTGCGCAAGGTCAGCGCCTGTCCCCACAGCCCGATGGCGCAGGCCCGTGCCTCGTCCTCCCCGAAATCGGGCCGCGCCTGGCGGATCAGCCCGACCGCCAGATCGAGCAGGCCGCGCATCCCGCCGATCCACAGCCGCTCGAACGCCTCGGTCGGCGAATGCTGCTCGCGCACGATGAAATAGGACCAGTTCTCGGACTGCGGATCGAACATGAGCTGCGCAAAGGTCCGAAGCAGGCGGCACAGGGCATCGACGGCGTCTTCGCCGCTGGCGGGCGGCTGCGATTCGATCATGGCGACCGCGGTTTCGAAACGCTCGGTCAGGCAGGTCGCGATATGGTCGGCGCAGGCAAGGTAGAGCCCTTCCTTGCCGCCGAAATGATAGGTGATCGAGGACATCGCCGTATCCGCCTCCTTCGCGATGGCGCGCGTGGCGGCACCTGCGAAGCCCTCGCGACCGAAATGGGCGATGGCGGTGTCGAGAAGTACGTCCTTCATGGCGGCGACTCGTTAATTCGTTCGACCGAACAAGTAAAGATGCCTGAAGGTGCAGGCCGCTTCAGCCGCCAGGACGGTCGCGCTTACTGACAAAAATGTCGATAATTTGGGGGTTGGTGTGTCCGGCGATTGTCTGGCCTGAAAAGGGCGCAATCGCTGCGGAAGAATTTGGTCGGGACGAGAGGATTCGAACCTCCGACCCCCACACCCCCAGTGTGATGCGCTACCAGGCTGCGCTACGTCCCGACCGGAG
>NZ_CFETID010000010.1:0-103687 GCF_983967925.1 Croceicoccus sp.
GGCGTCCAGCGCGCTCGTCGCCTCGTCCAGGATCAGCAGCGCCGGATCGCTCAGCAGCGCCCTCGCCAGCGCGATGCGCTGCCGCTCTCCGCCCGACAGCCGCCTGCCCGCATCGCCGACGATGGTGTCCAGCCCTTCCGGCAGATCCAGCACGAAGCGCGCCGAGGCCTTGTCCAGCGCGGCGATCAGATCGGCCTCGGCAGCATCGGGGCGGGCCCACAGCAGGTTCTCGCGGATCGAGGCATGGAACAGCACGGGTTCCTGATGCAGATAGGCGGTGACCCGCCGCCATCCGACCAGCGCGGGCCCCTCCAGCCTTTGCCCGTCAATCGAGAGCCCGCCCGTGTCGGGCGCGAACATCGCGCCGAACAGATCGGCCAAGGTGCTCTTGCCCGCGCCCGAGGGGCCGACCAGCGCGGTCATCGAACCGGCGGGCAGGGTCAGCGAAACGTCGTCCAGCGCGGGCCGGTCGCGTCCGGCGTGGCGCACGGTCGCCTGTTCGACCGCGATCTCGCGCACGGGGCGCGGGGCAGCTTCCGCCGGCCATTCGGGCTCCCTCGCCGCATCCGCCTCTGCCACCAGATGTTCGGCGCGTTCGATGGCGGGCAGCGCGTGGGACCAATGCTGAAGCCCGGTCTGCAGCGTGTCGAGCAGCGGAACCGAGCGTGCGAACAGCGCGACCAGCGGCAGCAGCACGGCCAGCGGCGTGCCCTGTGCCTGCGCGACATAGACGACCAGCGCCATCACCACCGCCCCGCCGACCAGCAGCAGCGCGCGGCTGCCCGCGGTGGTGCCGATCATCGCAAGCTGCGCGCGGCGCAGGGCAAAGACATTGCGGGTGAGGCGCGAGGCCGCCGCCGATTCGCGGCCATGCGACTTGATCAGCCGCAGTGCGCCCAAAGCCTCCTGCGCCTCGCCCTGCAGGCTGCCGATCTCTCGCACCACGTCGCCGCCTAGCGCCCGCGCGCGGCGGCGAAAGCGCGTGAACAGCGCCATCACCACCAGCCCGCCCGCCGCGCCCGCCAGCGCGGTCAGTGGCGACAGCGCAAAGGCCGCCGCCCACACCACTGCCAGCGTCACAAGGCTGGTCGCCAGCATCAGCAGGCGAAAGATCCCGTCGCCGATGGTATCGACCAGCTGCACCAGCAGGCTGATATTGTCCGATTGCCGCATCGCCGACAAATGACGCCAGCTCGCCGCCAGCAGCGCGCGATAGATACGGCTGCGCCAGTCGTCGACCACGGCATACTGGCTGCGCGTCTGTGCCAGCGCGAGCCGGTAGTTCAGCACCGCCCGCGCCGCCACCAGCGCCACGAACAGCACCAGCAATCCGCCGAGTCCCAGCCGGTCGACGAGAAGGCCCGATGCGCCAGCCACCCAGTCCGGCATTCCAGCCGCCAGCTGCCCGCCCGGGACACCGCCGCCCGCCAGTGCGCCGCCGGACAGGACCGCCAGCATCGGCACCAGCATCAGCAGCCCGACACCCTCGCTCAGCGCCGAGGCCAGCGTCAGCGCGACCAGCCCCGCCATGCGGGCGGGCGGGATCGAACGCAAAAGGCCGATCGCATAAGGGATCATGGGCGGGATCGTCGGGCGGATCATCGCGCCTGTCCTAACCGGATTTGCGATGCTTGGCACGGGTGGTCGCGCTTTCCCACCGGCTCGGCCACCAGAACTGTCTCCATAAGGGACGAACCGGGGCGACCGTGTGGACAAAACAGGCTATCTTGCTTGTGACGCTTCGGCCCGGTGGACTAATCAGCTTGCATGCCCAAACCGCTCATCTCCCCGTCCATCCTGTCCGCCGATTTCGCCCGGCTGGGAGAGGAAGTCCGCGCCATTGACGAGGCGGGGGCCGACTGGATCCATGTCGACGTGATGGACGGCCATTTCGTGCCCAACATCACCATCGGTCCCGCCGTGGTAAAGGCGCTGCGCCCGCATTCGGACAAGGTCTTCGATGTCCACCTGATGATCAGCCCGGTCGACCAGTATCTGCAGGATTTCGCCGATGCGGGGGCCGACATCATCACCGTCCATCCAGAGGCGGGGCCGCATGTCCACCGCACGGTGCAGGCGATCAAGGGGCTGGGCAAGCAGGCGGGCATCTCGCTCAATCCCGCGACGCCCGCCAAGATGCTCGATTACCTGATCGACGAGATCGACCTTGTCCTGGTGATGAGCGTCAATCCCGGCTTCGGCGGGCAGAGCTTCATCCATTCCCAATTGAAGAAGATCGAGGCGGTGCGCCGCATGATCGAGAAATCGGGCCGCGACATAAGGCTTGAGGTCGATGGCGGGGTGAACGCCGAGACCGCGCGGCTGTGCGTCGATGCGGGCGCCGACGTGCTGGTCGCGGGCAGCGCCACCTTCAAGGGCGGACCGTCGCAATATGCCGCCAATATCGCGGCCCTGAAGGGTGAGGATTGATCCGGCCATGACGTTTCACCCCTCTCCCTTGCGTGACGGCGCCGAACCGCATTCGGGCGCGGACGGCGTGCGCGGCATTCCGCTGGCGGGTGGCGGCGGCGATGGCGGCTGGGTCGAGCGCGCGGATGCGGCGGACGGCGGCTTCGCTTCTGCCGGGGCCATGAACGGCGCCGGGCCCATGAATGGCGAAGGCCCACACGCCCCGCCGCCGCAGTCTGCACCTCACCGCGATGGCGAGCTGGCGCTGGCCGAACTGTCGCCGCCCAGCCTTGGCCCGATCGACCGGACGATGCGCTTTCTCTATGCGCGCGGCATTTCGGCGCGCAATCTGGTGCGCCCGTTTCACAAACCGTCGAAGATGCGCCTGCTGGCGACGGTCGCCGAACCGCTGCCGGGCGAGCGTCCGGGCGGCATGGCGCTGCGCGCCGGGCATTTCCTGATCGCGGGCAAACGGCTCAGCGTCGAGAACCTCGACTTCAGTTCGGCCAAGCTGGCCCCGCCGATCGCGCGGGCGATCCACGGCTTTACATGGCTGCCCGATCTGGAAGCGGCCGGGACACGCGACAAGGTCGCCCCCGTGGCCGAGGACATATTGCGCCGCTGGATGCTGGCCAATCCGGTGATCGGCGAGGGGCCGGCATGGCAGACGGGCGTGGCCGGACAGCGCCTGCTGATCTGGCTGGTGCATGCGCCGCTGATCCTGTCGGGCAGCGACCGGGCGTTCCGCGCCGCGCTGCTGCGGCACATGTCCGAAACCGCGCTCTGGCTCGACAAGCAGGCGCGCCGCCGGAATAGTCCGCAGGACGCGATCGCGGCATGGACCGCGGTGACCGCCGCGGGCCTGCTGATGCCCGATGGCAAGCCGCGCCGCCTGTATGGCGAGGCCGGGCTGATCGCCACCTTGGGCGACGCGGTGGGCGAGGATGGCGGCATGCTGTCGCGCAGCCCCGACGACCAGATCGCCGCGATCGGCGCGCTGCTGCGCCTTGTCGCCTGCTATCGCGCGTGCCGCCGCGAACCGCCGATCCAGATCGAAACGATGCTGCGGCTGATGACGCCGCCTCTGCTGGCGCTGGCGCATGCCGACGGATCGCTGGGTAGCTGGCAAGGCTGTGCGCCGATTTCCGCGCATCGCCTGATGATGCTGTGCGAGGCGGCTGATCCGCATGCGCGTCCCTTGCGTGAGGCGGGGCACTGGGGCTTTCAGCGGCTGGCCGCGAAACAGGCGGTGCTGCAATTCGACGCCGCGCCGCCGCCTTCGGGTCGCGAGGCGCATGGCGGCTGCGCATCGACGCTGGCCATCGAATTCAGCCATGGGGCGGAGCGTATCTTCGTCAATTGCGGCGGCGCATCGATGGCGGGCGGGGCGGTGCCGCGCCGGATCGAGGAAGGGCTGCGCAGTACCGCGGCGCACAGCACGCTGACGCTGGGCGATAGCGATTCGACCGCGGTCGAGGCCGACGGACGGCTGGGCGGCGGGGTCAAGACCGTCACCTTCGACCGCGAACGGGCCAAGGGCGCAAGCATCATGATTGCCAGCCACGACGGCTATGTCGCGCGGCACGGGCTCTATCACGAACGGCGGCTGGCGCTGGCCGACGACGGGTCGATCCTGGAAGGACAGGACGCGCTGATGCCGCGCGGCAAGCGGGCACGGCGCGGCAGCCATAATTTCGCGATCCGCTTTCACCTTGGCGCCAATGTCGCCGCCGACCATCTGGTAAAGACCGAGGATGGCGGCAGCGGCGCGATGCTGGCGCTGCCCGACGGCAGTTTCTGGCAGTTCCGCGTGGACGAGCCCGGCCTTGCGATAGAGGAAAGCCTGTGGGTCGACGGCGGCGGACAGCCGCGCCAGACGCTGCAGCTGGTCGTCACCGGCGATGTCGGGCGTGAAGGCGACATGGTGCACTGGTCGCTGCGCAAGATGGGCTGACCGCCGCCGCCGGGCAAAACGCGGCATCCGGGGGTTATCGCCGGGTTGATGAATGGCGCTTGCGGGCCTAAGCGCACGCGCACAATTGGCGCATGCGCGCCGCTGCCACGAAAGCCCGATCCATGGAAAACCCCGTCCCCGTTCGCCGCGCCCTGCTGTCCGTTTCGGACAAGACCGGCCTCGCCGATCTTGGCAAGGCGCTGGCCGCGCGCGATGTCGAGCTGGTTTCGACCGGCGGCACGGCCAAGGCGCTGCGCGAGGCGGGGCTGACGGTGAAGGACATCTCGGACCTCACCGGCTTTCCCGAAATGATGGATGGCCGCGTCAAGACATTGCACCCCAAGGTCCACGGCGGGCTGCTGGCGGTGCGCGACGATCCGGCGCATGCGCAGGCGATGGAAGAGCACGATATCGGCGCGATCGATCTCGTCGTCGTCAATCTCTATCCCTTCGTGGAAACCGTGGCCAAGGGGTCCGACCGCGACGAGATCATCGAGAATATCGACATCGGCGGCCCCTCGATGGTGCGTTCCGCGGCGAAGAACCATGCCTATGTGTCGATCGTCACCGATCCCGACGACTATGCCGCGCTCATTACCGAGCTGGATGCGGGCGAGGGCAGCACCGGCTATGCGTTTCGCAAGATGCTGGCGGCCAAGGCCTATGCCGCGACGGCGGCCTACGATTCGGCGATCAGCCAGTGGTTCGCCTATTCGGACCAGCAGCTGAAGTTCCCCCCGCGCCGGACCATGGCCTCAAAGCTGGTGACGACCCTGCGCTATGGCGAGAATCCGCATCAGGAAGCCGCGCTCTACGTGCCCGAAGGCCCGCACGCCGTCGGCCTGCCGCAGGCCGAGCAGCTGCAGGGCAAGGAACTGTCCTACAATAATTACAATGACGCCAATGCCGCGCTGGAACTGGTCGCCGAATTCGCGGACGGCCCGCCGACCGTGGTGATCGTCAAGCACGCCAACCCCTGCGGCGTCGCGGTCGGCGAAAATTTGGCCGAGGCGTGGGACAAGGCGCTGGCCTGCGATTCGGTGTCGGCATTCGGCGGCATCGTCGCGGTGAACCGCCCGCTCGACGGCGCGACGGCGGAAAAGATCGCGCAGATCTTTACCGAGGTCGTGGTCGCCCCCGGCGCGGACGAAGCGGCACGCGCGATCTTTGCCCGCAAGAAAAACCTGCGCCTGCTGATCGTGCCTGCGCTGCCCGACCCGCGCCGCCGCGGCATATCGCAGGTGGTGATCGCGGGCGGATTGCTGGTGCAGGACCGCGATTTCGCCCATGTCGATCCGCAGGAGTTGAAGGTCGTGACCAGGCGCGAGCCGACCGATCAGGAACTCAAGGACTGCCTGTTCGCCTGGACCGTCGCGCGCCACGTCAAGTCGAACGCCATCGTCTATGTGAAGGACGGGCAGACCGCAGGGATCGGCGCAGGCCAGATGAACCGCCGCGATTCGGCGCGCATCGCCGCGGTCAAGGCGAAGGAAGCCGCCGACATCTATGGCTGGAACGAGCCGATGACCGTCGGCAGCGCGGTCGCGTCGGACGCGTTCTTCCCCTTTGCCGACGGCTTGCTGTCCGCGGCCGAGGCAGGCGCCACGGCGGTGATACAGCCGGGCGGATCGATTCGCGACGACGAGGTAATTGCTGCCGCGGACAAGGCCGGACTGGCGATGGTGTTCACCGGGATGCGCCATTTTCGCCATTGATCGATCCGATCGGGCGATTGGTCGATCCGAAGATGAACGGCGCACGACGGCGTCGTTCACGCTTTTTTCAGCGCCATTCCGGTAGAACCGGTAACCATATTGAAGTTCGAAACGAAAGCAGCACCATGAGCATTCTGGCATCCGTCCTGCGCGACCGCGCCCTGATCCGCAATCTGTCGATCGGCTTTGCCATCGGCACGGCGGGCCTGTTTGCTGCCACCGGCTTCCCCATCGCTTCGGACGCCATTGCCGCCGTTTTCGTGTAAGAAGGGCGAATGATCTTTCGCGCCTCTACCATCGTTTTCGCAGCTGCCCTGCTGGCAAGCTGCCAGAATCCCGCCTTTGCTGAGGAACCCGTCCGGACGCCTGCCGCCAAGCTGCAGGCCAAGGAAACGGGCGGCCTGCGCACCGCGATCTTCGCGGGCGGATGCTTCTGGGGTGTCGAGGCGGTGTTCAGCCATGTCGACGGCGTGACCAGCGCCGTGTCCGGCTATCATGGCGGGACCAAGGCCGATGCGGACTATCGCAAGGTCAGCGCCGGTCTGACCGATCATGCCGAGGCGGTGAAGATCACTTACGATCCTTCCAAGGTTCGCTATGACGAATTGCTGCGCATCTTCTTTGGCGTTGTCGCCGACCCGACATTGGTGAACCGGCAGGGCCCCGACACAGGCCGCCAGTATCGCAGCGCCATCGTCCCCACCACGCCGGTCCAGGAAAAGGTCGCCCGCGCCTATATCGCGCAGCTTGGCGATGCCGGTCTGTGGGACAAGCCGATCGCGACGAGGATCGAGGCGGAAAAGCGCTTTTATGCTGCCGAGACATATCATCAGGACTTTGCGCTGAAGAATCCGCGCCACCCCTATATCCTGCGCTGGGACGCGCCCAAGGTGAAGGCGTTGCAGGCCATCTTCCCGGACGATTACCGCGCCTCTTTCAAACGGGGCTGAAGTCAGGCCCAGGATGGGTCGATACGACGGGGCGCTTGCCACGCGGCCCCCGGCCCCATATCTCCGTCGGCGACATGACGCAGGCTGATCCCGCAATCGAAGACCATTCGAAACACGACCACGAGGAACACTCGGGCCAGTCGCTGTTGTCCGCCGCGCGCGATGCATTGACCGATGCGGGCGAGCAATGGACCGACATGCGTAGTGCCGTTTTCGGCCAGCTGATGAAAAGCGCCGCGCCCGTATCCGCCTATGACATTGCCGAGGACCTGACCCGCGAGCGCGAAAAGCGTGTCGCGCCCAACAGCGTCTATCGCATCCTCGACCTGTTCGTGCGGACCAATCTGGCCAACCGGATCGAAAGCGCGAACGCCTATCTCGTCAATCGCCATCCCGGCTGCCGCCATGACTGCATCTTCGTGATCTGCGATCATTGCGGGCGCGCCGACCATATCGACGACGACCGCCTGACCGACGGATTGCGCGAAGCGGCGGCTTCCGCAGGTTTCGGATCGCTACGCACGGTGGTCGAATTGCGCGGAACCTGCGCCGAATGTGCCGCCAAGGGTCTGGGCGACGCGGAAGGCGATTAGCCGAACTGAACTGGCCGAACTGGGCTAGCCGAACTGAGCTAGCCGATCACCCGCCAGACGAGCACGCCCTGATCGCCGTCATGCGCGATCGGCATCAGCCAATCGGGCGCGGCCCCCGCGGACAGACGATCGGCAAAATTATCCTCACCCATGCTGCGATACAGCCGAAGCTCGGCCTTGCCCGGGCACATCATCACGAAACCGATGCGCCGTTCGCGCAGGATCGCATGGGCGGCCTGCTCCGTCCCGGTGAAGGTGCGGATCGTGTCGCCGATGCCGCGATGCGCGCGGTGATGCGCGGTCGCGACGACGCGGTGCGGACTGTCGAGCAGGATCGCGGGGCCAAGGTCGATCGGCGCCATCACATTGGCGGTATCGCTGCCCAGCGCGGGCAGAACGCCGCGCACGTCGCAGCTGTCGCCGCTGATGGCAGGGGCGGCCTTGGCGGATGAGGCATGGCTGGGCGCGGCATGCATCATCAGCGTCAGCGGCATGGCGGGCAGCAGCGAGGCGATCATGCCGGCGACCGCGATGGCCTGCTTGCCCGGTCGTCCCAGATTGCGCAGCTGCCGCAGCCATTGCTTGAGCTGGATGCCGATCGGCACCGCGGCCATTCCGGCGACCAGCCCGCTCGACCGCGGAAGAAAGATTGCCAGCGCCAGTGCCGCCAGCAGCAGTGCGGCATATTCCAGGTGCCAGCGGTGCAGCCAGTCCGCACTGCGCGCCGCCAGCCGCAGCGATACGACGATCGCGACGATGGCAGGCAGCAGGATCTGCGCGATCAGGTCGAGAGGGTGATGCCACAGCGGCTTGCTCTCGATCACATTGGCGAGCCACACGTCGCGGGCCAGCGGATCCATGCCCGCAAAGCTGCCGTCCGCGCATTGCGGCGCCATCTGCAGCAGCACGACCAGACCCGTCAGCGCGCCGGTCCCCAGCACCAGCACCATGAACAGCCACGGGCGCGGGGTTTCGGCGCGGGCCAGCCCGGTTGCAGCGACGGCCACGATGGCCAGTGCCGCGATATGGGCGGGCGCCATCGCATCGCACATCGGCAGCGACGGTGTCAGCCCGCGCGTCAGCAGGTAGAGCCCCGCCGAACCGGCTGCCAGCGATTGAAGCATGGAGGCCAGCCATGCACGGTCGCCCCAGCAGCGCAGCCAGCGCACGAACAGGATCCCGCCGAACACCGCCACCATCGGCAGCGCTTCCATCGAGATATTGAGCCACAGCGCCAGCGCGCCGCCCAGAATCCAGCCGCCGCGCCGCGCATCGCGCGCCATCAGCGCATTGACCGACAGCATGAACAGCACGATCTGCCAGCCGTGATGATCGATCCGCATCGGCCGCATCTGGTGCAGCAGCGGCGCGGCCAGCGCGGCGGCAAGACAGGCAAGGCCGGTCGCTTCCTCGTCGCAGATCTTCCACGCGATCCGCCCGATCAGCAGCACCGCGATCCACAGCGTGCCCAGCGGCACCACGACGGCGGCGATATGCTCGGCCATCGGCTGACCGAAAATCGGCGACAGCAGCACGATCAGGACGGCGAGGGGTATGTCGACCAGCCGCGACCAGTGCATGCTGGCCCCGTAAGGCGCGTCGATCCGGTATTGCGAGACATCGAACCAGCTTTGTCCGGCCAGCCAGTCGCGGACCTGCAACAGGCGCATGATGTCGTCGCCTTCGTTGAACTGCCGCTCCGCCACGGACGAAAACCCCGCGATAGCCAGCAGCACCGCCATCAGCAGCCACGCCAGCGTCGCGCGAACGACGAGGTCGGCGTCGATCAGGGGGCGGCGGCGCTCACCGATCATGATGGTCTGTCCGGGTGGCGGGGCGGGTCATGGCGTCAGGCTCTCTCGCCCATCGGTTCGCGCAATTCGCCAGGTGCGAACACGAAGCGGGCGCGCAGAACGAAGGTCGCGACGAAGCTGGCGGCAATCGCGCTCAGCTTGGCGAGGCGCGGGTCGAGACCGGCGGCGACGCCCATGCTGACGATCAGCCATGTCAGCGCCAGCCCGACAAGCGCAGAGGCGGCGAACAGCCCCATCTGTGCTCGCCGCGCCGCACCCGCCTCGGCGACGCGCCCTGAAAAGACCACGCGGCTGGAGGCGATCCAATGCGCCGCGATGCCCAGCGAATATCCGCACACCGCGGCCAGCGGGGCGGCCATGCCCCCTGCCAGCAGCAGCAGATAGGCACCCATGTCAAAGCCCAGCGTCACCGCGCTGGCGATGCCATAGGCGGCGAAGCGCCGGGCTTCGCGCAGCAGGTTCATGCCGCGTCGCGTCCCTGCATCGGTGCGGGAACCGCATCGGGCTTGTTTGCCACCGGCATCGGCACCGCGCGCATCGAGGACAGGGCGGCGGCGCGATCGGCGGCATCGCCGACATGCTGCGGGAAGGCGGGCTGCTCGCCCTCGCTTCCGGCCTCATGATATTCCGCGTCCTCGTTCACGCACCAGGTGTCATAGACCCGCTGGCCCGCGAGGATGTTCTCGACCGTCAGCATGGCGGTCATCATCGCATGGTCCTGGTTGTTGTAGCGGTGCATGCCGTTTCGGCCGACGAGATGCAGCGTGGGGTGCTTGTCCTCTAGCTCCTCGCGCATGACGGCGACGCGCTTTGCGTAATCCGCGTCATAAACCGGATAGGCCTTTTCCTGCCGCACCACCGTGCCGCCGATGACGTCTTCGGGGCGGGCGAGGCCGAGAATTTCCATCTCGCGCGTCGCCAACGCCACCAGATCATCGTCCGAGGACGCCCAGAGCCCGTCGCCCTCGAAACAGAAATATTCAAGGCCGACACACGCGACCGAGGCATCGGGCACCATTTCGGGCGACCAGCTGCGGAAGTTCTGGATGCGGCCGACCTGCACCTTGGAATCGTGGATGTAGATCCAGTTGTCGGGGAACAGATCCTCGCTGCGGATTTTCAGCGCGACGGTCAGGAAATCGCGATATTTAAGACCGCTGGCATCCAGAACCGCATCGGGCACGGGCGACAGCCGCGCCGCCAGTTCGCGCATCGGGGCCGAGCTGATCGCGTGTTTCGCGCGGATGATCCGCTCTTCGCCATCCGCGGTCACCGCGTCCAGCCGCCAGCCGCCTTCGCCGTCGCTCGCCAGCTGCTTGAGCGCATGACCCATCAGCACCTTGTTGCCGCCCGCCACCACGTTGTCGCGCGCCGCATCCCACATCATGCCGGGGCCAAGCCGCGGATAGCGGAATTCTTCCAGCAAGGTCTTGGCTTGCATGCCGTTGTTGGGTCTCTTGTTAAGGCCGAGCGAACGCTTGACCCCATCGACCACTGCGCCCCACAGCGATAGCCCCTTGATCCGCTGCGCAGCCCAATCGGCGCTCATCTCGTCGCAAGGCATGCCCCACACCTTCTCGGTATAGGTCTTGAAGAAGATCGAATAGAGCTTCTCGCCGAACTGGTTGACGGTCCAGTCCTCGAAGCTTTTCACCTGCTTGCGCGGGAACGCCTGCACCCTGGCAAAGCTTGCCATGCACATCGCCGAGCGCCACAACCCCAGATTGCGCAGCGCCTCGAACGCGCGGAGGGGATAGGAGTAGAACTTGCCCTCGTAGTAGATGCGGCTCATCCGCGGGCGGCTGATGAATTCGTCGGGCAGGATCTCGTTCCACAGATCCACGACGGCTTTAGATTTCGAGAAGAAGCGGTGTCCGCCGATGTCGAAGCGGTAACCCTCGTGCTCGACCGTGCGGCTGATGCCGCCGACATAGGTCTCGTCCTTTTCGATCACCGCGACCGACTGGCCGGCTTTGGTCAGCAGATAGGCCGCGGTCAGCCCGGCCGGGCCGGCGCCGATGATGACGACGTCGACGGCCAGATCGGCTTGGCCAGCTGCTTGGTGTGAGATGTTCACGCTACCCCCTGTTTCGATGGACCCTGCAAGGCCGAACGAGCGGCGGGGATCCAAGGCAAAACCTGACCGATATTGGCTAAGGGATGGTTAACGCGTGGGGTTTTGCGCGCGCGGAGCGCCGATTTGCCGCGTTTCCGGACGCTCAGCCGTTGACCGCGCGCCTTTCGGGCTGCGACGGGGCGGGGCGCACGATGCCCTGGCGCGGATGTTCCCTGCGCCAGATGCGAGAGATCGCCTGCAGATTGCCCGCCATATGGGCCACTTCCTCAAATCGGAAGGTTTCGAGAAACGCGAGGCCATACCCCGGATGCTCGCGCCAGCGCACCACCGCATAGACCTCGCCCAGCGAGGGAAGCGCGATTCGCAGTTGCTGGTCCATCGCAAGCGGATGATCGCTGACGATCCGCGCGCCCTGATGCGAGATGTCCTCGATCTTCACCTCGTGCTTGCTGCCCAGCACGGTGATGCTGGACGACAATTCGACCCCGATGCGGATCGCGCGCTTGCGGAAAGGCCCCTTTTCGCCGACCAGCGCCCGCAGATCCGCAAACTGGGGAAAGCGCAGGCCCGCATGACCGTCGCGCTGCCAGACCAGCTCGACCGCGTGCCGGTCGCCATCGCCGAACTCCAGTTCGATCGGTTGGGTGTCGGCGGGAATCGCGTCATAGATGCGCACGCGCAGCGCGCTGTTCGATATGTCGCGCAGAACGCAGGGCATCTCGACATCGCCATAGACCAGCTTGGCCGTTCGTATGATCGGGAAACGCGCCTCGCTGCGCCGTTCCGCATGGGTGGCGATGGCCTCGCCGAACATTGAATGTTGTCCCAGATCGCTCACGCCAGTTCCCCTGCTTGCCCCGTGGCAGGACCGGACGTTCGTTCCGTGCCCGATCCTCCACGCATCGGGTTTACGATGGGAATGGTTAAGGGATTGTTCGCCAGGCTTCGAAATTATCCTGATAAATCGGCAGGATGATCTTAACCATCGCGTCCCACACCGGGGGATGCGCCAGCTGGTGCGGACGGTGGGACTCGAACCCACACGATCAAGGATCAGGGGATTTTAAGTCCCCGGCGTCTACCATTCCGCCACGTCCGCACGGCGCCGCGGCAGGCGATCAGCCGCGGGCGCGCCCTGACTAGGCGCGTGCGCGTTCCCGTGCAACGCCGGACGCGGCCGGCTTGCCGAAATTCATCTGCTTGCCGGTTTCGGCAGGATCAGTCGTTCAGGCGCTCGCGCATTTCCTTGCCCGCCTTGAAATAGGGGACGCGCTTGCCGGGCACCTCGACCGTTTCGCCGGTACGGGGATTGCGGCCCGCCCGCGCGGAACGTTCGCGCGTCGAGAAGGCCCCGAAACCGCGCAATTCCACGCGGCCGCCGTCTGCCAGCCGATCAGCGATCGCATCGAAGAAGGTGGTGACAACAGCCTCGACCTCTTCAGGGCGAAGCTCGGGATTGTCCCGTGCCAGTGTCTGGATGAGTTCCGATCTGATCATTCGCAAAACCCCCGCTTGCCGTGGCTGCGACCCCTTCGGCATCCGTCAGTCGAACTCCCGTATGGCCGGGCCCCTCCCAGTCCAGAACAAGTGCAAGAAACGGAATTGGCAAACCATGCCATTCGCAGGCGCAACATTCAAGGGACTTACCCCTGCACCAAGGGGCAGGATCTTACGAAAATGGATAGGAAAAATACCGATCGGGGTCAGTTCGCGGCTGTGGCAAGACGTCCTGCGTCCAGTTCCAGCAATTCCATGCGCTGGCGAATCGCCGGCCAGTCTTCCGCCAGAAACTGCGCGCGCTCCTGCTCCAGCAGGCGGCGGCGCGCGCCGGGGAGCAGTTCGACGCCGATTCCGCGCCGTACCGCGATCAGCCCGTCGTCCTGAAATTGCTGATAGGCCTTGGCCACAGTCAGCGGATTGGCGCCATGCTCCGCGGCGAAGGAGCGGACCGATGGCAGCAGTTCGCCCTCGCGGAACGTGCCCGTCAGGATCGCCGCCACGATCTCGTCGCGCAGCTTGAGATAGACGGGGCGCGTGGCCTGGGTTCCGGTGGGGCGTGGCATGGCGTAACACTGGCATAATACACTGCCGCAGACAAGCGGGCGAACCCGACCAGAGCGTGTCTTGAGGGCAACGATACCGGTTTCACATGCAACAATCGGGGCTTTACCCGCGCCCGCGATGCTTTAGGGTGCGCCGCTTAAGGTTTGGATGCGAGACAAGGAAGCAAGCCCGCAGATGGCGACCAGTTACGAGCAGAGCGGCGATGCCCGCGGGACGATCCTAGGCCACCCCAAGGGCCTGTTCATCCTGTTCTTCGCCGAGATGTGGGAGCGTTTTTCCTATTACGGAATGCGCGCCCTGCTCATCTTCTACCTCACCAAGCACTGGCTGTTCTCGGACGGCGAGGCGGGGGTCATCTATGGTGCCTATACCGCGCTGGTCTATATCACGCCGGTGCTGGGCGGCTATCTGGCCGACCGCTGGCTGGGGCAGAGGAAGGCCGTGCTGTATGGCGCGGTGATCCTGACCTTCGGGCATTTCCTGATGGGATTCGAGGGGACGGGCGGACAGGATGCCGCCTCGCTCAACATCTTCTGGCTTGCGCTGGCCTTCATCATCGTGGGATCGGGCTTTCTGAAGGCCAATATCTCGGTGATCGTCGGGCAGCTTTACCCGCGCACCGATGCGCGGCGCGATCCGGCCTATACGATCTTCTACATGGGCATCAATCTGGGCGCGTTCCTCGGCTCGCTGCTGTGCGGCTATCTGGGCGAGGTCTATGGCTGGTCGTACGGCTTCGGCGCGGCGGGCGTCGGCATGCTGCTGGGCCTGATCGTGTTCATCATCGGCAAACCCTATCTGATGGGCCGGGGCGAGCCGCCCAAGGCGCTGTCCAAGGGGATGGAATACGGCCTCTATGTCGTGGGCCTCGGCGCGGTCGTCGTGTGCTGGTGGATGGTGCAGAACCAGGACGTGGTCGGCACGCTGCTGGGCGTGTTCGGCGCGATCCTCGTGCTGGGCATCATCGGCTATTCGGTGGTGAAACTGCCCGCACAGGACCGCGACCGCATTTTTGCCGCGCTGTTTCTGATCTTCGTGTCCATCGTGTTCTGGGCGCTGTTCGAACAGGCGGGCAATTCGCTGAACCTGTTCACCGACCGCCATGTCGACCGCTCGCTGTTCGGCTGGGACGTTCCGGCCTCGATGTTCCAGTCGCTGAACGCGGCCTATATCTTCCTGCTCGCGCCGTTCTTCGCATGGGGCTGGACGATCCTCGGCCGCAAGGGGAAGGAGCCTTCGGCGCCGTTCAAGTTCGGCCTTGGCGTGATTCAGGTCGGCCTCGGCTTCCTCGTCCTCGTCTGGGGCGCGAATGCCGCGGGTGTCAGCGCGGTGCCGGTGATCTTCATCTTCCTGATCTATCTGCTCCACACCACGGGTGAGCTTTGCCTGTCGCCGGTCGGCCTGTCGTCGATGAACCGGCTGGCGCCCGCGCACATGGCCTCGCTGATCATGGGGACGTGGTTCTTCGCATCGGCCACCGGCAATTTCGCGGCGGGCCTGATCTCCAGCGCGGCCGGCGGCGAGGGGCTGGAAGGCGAGGAGGCCGGGCGCGAACTGGTGCTGTCGGTCTATTCGACGGTCGGCTGGTACGCCATCGGCATCGGCGTCGCGGTGCTGGTGCTGTCGCCCGCGATCCGCTGGCTGATGCATCTCGACACGCTGCAGGACGACAATGTCGGCGACGACCTGCTGGGGCAGGCCGAAGCGGGCGAACCGCAGGCCGCGGGCATGCATCCGGAAACGAGGGGCTAGCCAAGGCCCCTCGGGGCTGTCACGATCCGCGCCTTACAGCAAGGACAGGCGGCGCACATGGATCTACGGCTCTCCTTCCTGCTCTCGGCGGCGATCGTCTTCGTGGGCACGCATATCATCCTGACCCACCAACTGCGGCAACCGCTCATCGCCCTTCTGGGCAAGGCGGGGTTTATGGCCGCCTATTCGCTTATCGCTTTCGTTACCCTGGGCTGGGCGATCTTCGCCTTTGGCACCGCGCCGCGCGGGCCCTATGCGTGGCAGCCCTATTCCGACTGGGCATGGATCGCCGCCATGGTGCTGACCTATCCCGCCCTGCTGCTGCTGATCGGTAGCTTCATCCGCAATCCCGCCGCCCCGTCGCCCAATGCCGAGGAAGTGGCCGCCACCAAGGAGCCGACCGGCGTGTTCGCGGTGACGCGGCACCCGATGATGTGGGGGATCGCGATCTGGGCATTGTCGCACATCCTGCTGGTGCCCGAACCGCGCACATTGTTCCTGCTGGGGTCGCTGATCGTGCTGGCGCTGGTCGGATCGGCGATGCAGGACCGCAAGAAACAGCATCAGCTGGGAACGGCATGGAGCGGCTGGCAATCGCGGACCAGCTACTTCCCGCGCCCCGCCGGATTTGCCGCGATACGCCCGGTCATGTGGCTGGGCGCTTTCGCATTGTGGCTGCTCATCAACTGGTTGCACATGCCGCTGGGCGGCATCGCGGCGGGGTTCTGGCGCTGGCTGGGCTAGCGCTCGGCAGGCTGGCGCGTTTCCAGCCAGTCGCGAATGCTGCGGCCCGATTCGGGCAGGTAGGCCAGCTCGTGCCCGGCATTGTCGAAGATGCGCAGCGCAAACCGGTCGGACAATGACGCCAGTTCGCGGGCATGGCTGGCCGAAATCAACGCATCGCGCGAACCGTGCAGGATCAGGGCCTGTCCGCCGTAACCCGACAGCTTGGCCCGATTGTCGAACCGGTCCTTCATCAGCAGCCGCACCGGCAGAAACCGAAAACGGGCGCTCGCCGCATCGGGAAGGCTGGTGAACGGCGACACCAGCACCAGCCGTTCCAGCCCGTATGCCGCCGCCACATGGGCCGCGACGCCTGAGCCAAGCGAATTGCCAACGGGCACGATCCGTTCCGGCGGCACCCCTTGGGCGCGTAACCATGCCAGCGCCGCCTCGCCGTCGCGGTAGAGCCCTTCCTCGCCGGGATCGCCAGGATTGCCGGAATAGCCGCGATATTCGGGAAGCAGCACGCCGAATCCCGCGCGGGCCAGCGGCAGGACGGCCTGCGCCGCACCCGCCCAGCGGTCGCCATTGCCGTGGAAGAACACGATGACGGGCCTCTCCGGCAGGCCTTCGCGCCACGCGGCGTCGATCTCCAGCCCGTCGGAGGTTTTCAGTATGACGCGGTCATAGCCACCGGGAACCGGCTGCGACCCCGCAGGCGCCGGATAGATCAGCCGCCGCTGCCCCAGATAGGCCGCCGCGACGACAAGTCCGTAAAGCAGGGCCGCGCCGATGATGAGGATCATCACGGCGCGGAAAGCCGTCAAGCGCGCGCTTCCTCGACCCCCGCGCTATTGTGGCGCAGCGCCTTTAGCACCGTGTCCACGATATGCGACGCGTTCAGCCCCGCCGTATCATATTGCTTGTCGGGAGAATCGTGGTCCTGGAACACATCGGGCAGGCGCATGGTGCGGATCTTCAGCCCGTTGTCGAGCAGCCCCTCGTCGCTCGCCATGGTCAGCACATGCGCGCCCAGCCCGCCGATCGAGCCTTCTTCCACCGTGACGACGACGTCGTGGCTGGCGATCAGACTGCGGATCATCTCTTCGTCCAGCGGCTTGGCGAAGCGCAAATCGGCGACCGTGGTGGACAGGCCCTTGGCTTCCAGCTGGTCGGCGGCCTTCAGCCCCTCGGCCAGCCGCGTGCCCAGCGAAAGCACCGCGATCTTGCTGCCCTGCCGCACGATCCGGCCCTTGCCGATCTCAAGCCGCTCGGGCTTTTCAGGCATGGGCACGCCAATGCCTTCGCCGCGCGGATAGCGGAATGCGATGGGGCCGCTGTCGTGGCAGGCGGCGGTATAGGTCATATGCGCCAGCTCCGCCTCGTCCGCGGCGGCCATCACCACCATGTTGGGCAGGGTCGCCAGATAGGTGACGTCGAAACTGCCCGCATGGGTCGCGCCGTCGGCACCGACCAGACCGGCGCGGTCGATCGCGAAACGCACCGGCAGGTTCTGGATGGCGACATCGTGCACCACCTGGTCGAAGGCGCGCTGCAGAAAGGTGGAGTAGATCGCGCAGAACGGCCGCATGCCCTGTGCGGCAAGCCCTGCCGCGAACGTCACCGCATGCTGTTCGGCGATGCCCACGTCGAAACTGCGCCCCGGATGCGCCTTGGCAAAGATGTCGACGCCCGTGCCGCCCGGCATGGCGGCGGTGATGGCGCAGATGCGCTCGTCGGTGTCCGCCAGATCGGCCAGCGTTTTGCCGAACACGTCCTGATACTTGGGCGGTCCGCCCTTGGACTTTTTCTGCTCGCCCGTGATGACGTCGAATTTCTGGACGCCGTGATACTTGTCCGCCGATTTCTCGGCAGGCGCATAGCCCTTGCCCTTTTGCGTGACGACATGGACGAGGCACGGCCCCTCGGCCGCGTCGCGCACGTTTTCGAGGACGGACACCAGCGCGTCCATGTCATGCCCGTCGATGGGTCCGACATAGTAAAAGCCCAGCTCCTCGAACAGGGTGCCGCCCATCGCCATGCCGCGGGCGAATTCGTCGGTCTTGCGCGCCGCGACATGCAGCGGGCGGGGCAGTTTGCGCGCGAACTTGCGCGCCAGATCGCGCAGGCCAAGAAACTGGCCCGAGGATACCAGCCGCGCAAGATAGCTCGACAATCCGCCGACGGGCGGCGCGATCGACATGTCGTTGTCGTTCAGGATCACGACCAGCCGGTTGCCCGCCTGCTCGGCATTGTTCATCGCCTCATAGGCCATGCCCGCGCTCATCGCGCCGTCGCCGATCACCGCAATGCCCTTGCCGGGCTTGCCCGACAGCTTGTTGGCGACCGCGAAACCCAGCGCCGCGCTGATCGAGGTGGAGGAATGCGCCGCGCCGAACGGGTCGTATTCGCTCTCGCTCCGCTTAGTGAAACCCGACAGCCCGCCGCCCTGCCGCAGCGTGCGGATGCGGTCGCGCCGCCCGGTCAGGATCTTGTGCGGATAGGCCTGATGGCCGACGTCCCAGACCAGCCGGTCGTTGGGCGTGTCGAACACGTAATGGATCGCGGTGGTCAGTTCGACCACCCCAAGCCCCGACCCCAGATGCCCGCCGGTCTGGCCGACCGCGTCGATCATCTCCAGCCGAAGCTCGTCAGCCAGTTGCCGTAATTGGGATGGGGCCAGTCTGCGCAGGTCGTCCGGTGTGTCGACCGTGTCCAGCAGCGGCGTGAGCGGTTTGTTTTGGGCCTGTTCGGCAGTCATTTCTATGGTCTAGCCGTGAATTGCGCGGGAGTCGATTGCTGCGCGTCCAGCCAATGGCACGCGCGCGGACCCCCTTTGGATAAACGCAACCCTTAGGACGGGCCGGGAATGAAATCCAGTGCCACGCCGTTCATGCAGTATCGTTTGCCCGTAGGGGCAGGTCCGTCGTCGAACACATGGCCCAGATGCCCGCCGCAATTGGCGCAATGCACCTCGGTCCGCGGATAGCCGATCTTGTAATCGGTGCTGGTGCCGACACCGCCCTTCAGCGGGCGATAGAAGCTAGGCCAGCCGGTCCCGCTGTCATATTTGGTGCGCGAAGAGAACAGCCGGTGGTCGCAGCCCGCGCAGGCATAGATGCCCGAACGCTTTTCATCGTCGAGCGGCGAGGAATAGGCCCGTTCGGTCCCTTCCTCGCGCAGGATGCGATATTCGGCAGCAGTCAGCCGCTTGCGCCACTGCGTCTCGCTCAGCTGGAAGGGGAAGCTCTCCTTCGCCGTGGCCTCGCGCCCGCAGGCAGAGGCGAGCGGGGTCAGGGTGCCTGCAAGCAGCAGGCCGATAAAGCTGCGGCGATCATTGGTCATGGGGAGCAGCATAGCAATCGGTGCCTTAGGCCTGCCTGAACGAACGGGTCATGACCTGCCGCAGTAATGCGCCCAGCCCGCGCTTGCCCTGCGAGGGGCCCGATTTCATCACCGTCTTGCGGAACAGCGCCGCGCCCGCGCGCACGATCAGGAAGACCCACAGCCCCTGCCACGCGATGGCGACGAAATGCGGCCAGATCTCGGGCTGCATGGCGGCTCGCGCCAGCATGGCGAAGGGCGAACTGAACGGCACGATGGCCGCGACCATCTCGATCGTCTCACCCTGATGGCCCAGCGAATAGGAGGCGAGGAAGAACACCAGCAACTGCGCCATGGTGACGGGCATCGACAAGGTCTGCACCTCGCGCACCGTGGCGGCCAGCCCGCCGATCGACAGGAACAGCGACCCCAGCAGCAGATAGGCGCAGGCGAAATAGGCAAGGCCCAGCGCCATGAACATCGGCCATCCCACCGCAGGCGTCGACAGCATCGACAAACCGCCGCCGCCCGCCAGCAGGGCCAGCCCCGCGACGCTTCCCCATACGGCGATGCCGACAAGGCTGACACCCAGCATGGCCAGCAGCTTGCCAAAGAACACCGCGTCCATCGGCACGGCGGCGGCCAGCACCTCGATGATCTTGTTGGCCTTTTCCTCGACCAGATTGGACAGCACCATGCCCGCCAGCAGCATGGTCAGCAGGAACAGCAGCGTCTGGCCCGCCTGCGCGGTGCGGATGCGGCCGCCCGCCTCGTCGATCTGGCTGGGCTGCGCCATGGGTTGCAGCGCGACGGCGGGCCATTGGCGCGCGCCGTCGCCGGCCTGCAGATCGCGCAGCCGCCGCGCCTCGTCCACCAGCAGGGTGACATGGCCCTGCCATCCCGAAATGCGGCCCTGCGGACCCGACAAGGCCGGATTGTCGAGCGTGCCCGACAGCACCGCCGCCACGTTCCGCTCGCCCGGTCCGTCGGCCAGGATCGCGCGGATCTCGGCGGGGCTGTTGCGGTCACCATGCAAAATCTCGATCCCCGGCAGGCCGCCCGCGGCGCGCGACAGCGAACCGCGCGCCTGCGTCACCAGCGCGCTTTCGGCGGGGGCCATCGCGATGCCAAGGCGCGCCTCGCCCGTCGCCCCCTGCACGCTGGCGCCGATGCCGCCCGCCATCCACGCGACGATCACCGGAAACAGCGGGCCCAGGATGAAGAACAGGAACGACCGGCTGAACAGGATCGCGCGAAAATCGCGGCGGGCGATCACCATGATCCTGGCAAGGAACTGCTTCACCGGGCGGCTCCCGTCTCTTCCTCAAGCGCCTTGGCCGCGGCTTCGCCAGCGATGGCGACGAAGGCATCGTGCAGCCCCGCGCGTTCGATCGACAGCGATTCGATCCCCGCCTTGCCCTCGACCAGAGCGGTCAGCAGCGGCTCCACCCCGTCATCGGGCAGCGAGAATCCCCAGATCGCCCCGCCGCCCTGCTTCAGCTGCGGCACGGCATTTTCAGGCAGCGCCGCGCGCCATGGCCCGTCGATGGAGCGGGTTTCCAGATGCACTTGCGGCGGCAGCCGGTCGCGCGCGGTGGAGACGAGGCCATGAAACGGCACCCGCCCGCCCGCGATGATCGCGATCCGCTCGCACAACCGCTCGGCATGGGCGAGGACATGGGTGGAAAAGATAACCGTCGTGCCCCGCGCGGCAAGCTCGCGAATGGTGCGCTCCAGTCGCCCCTGGCTGATCGCGTCGAGGCCCGAGAAAGGCTCGTCCAGCACGACCAGTGCGGGGTCGTGCACCAAAGTGGCCAAAAGCTGCACCGTCTGTGCCTGTCCCTTGGACATCTGGCGGATCTGGCGGTCCGCGATATGGGCGAAACCATGCTCTTCCAGCAGGCGGTATCCGCGCCTCCGACCTTCCGCCGTGGGCAGCCCGCGCAAGGCGCCGACGAAGGCAATGGCATCGACCGCCTTCATCGCCGGATACAGCCCGCGCTCTTCCGGCAGATATCCGATGCGATTGGCCAGCGCGTGCGGATTTTCGCTCCCCAGCACGCGGCGGGTGCCCTTGTCGGGGTCGATGATGCCCAGCAACATGCGCAAGGTCGTCGTCTTGCCCGCGCCATTGGGGCCGAGTATGCCGAAGATCGAGCCTTCGGGCACGGCGATGTCGACACCGTCGACCGCGACAACGCCGTCGAACCGCTTGACCAGCCCCCTGGCTTCGATTGCATAGGAAGTGGCGGAATCGATATCGTCAGGCGATGCAATCGGGCCATGGCCCGGGGCGAGCATCGGATCGAAAGCTTGTGTCATCGCCTGCTGCAACTAGATTCCCCGGATGAGAATGCGGCTTTGCCCGCAAACTCGCAAGATAAGGTTAAGGCATTTGAACGACGCAAGCGCTGACAGGCTGGAACGGCTGAGGCAAGCGCTTCTGACACGGGCGCAGGAGGAAGGCTTCGTTGCTGCCGGGATCGCCGGCGCGGGCGAGGATCCGCGCCGGATCGCACGGCTGAAGGGCTGGCTGGACGAAGGACGCCACGGCTCGATGGGCTGGATGGAGGACCGCGCCGACCAGCGCGGCGCGCCGCAGACCCTGTGGCCCGAGGCGCAGAGCGTGATCGCGCTGGGCATGAGCTATGCGCCCGGGCACGATCCGCTGGCGCTGGAGGGGCAGGGGGACCGCGCCCGCATCTCGGTCTATGCGCAGGGGCGCGATTATCACGACACGGTGAAAAAGGCGCTGAAGCGGTTGGCCCGCTGGCTGGTCGAGGAAGCGCGGCGCGAAGGGATCGAGGCGGGAGTCAAGGTCTTCGTCGATACCGCGCCGGTGATGGAAAAGCCGCTGGGCGAAGCGGCGGGCATCGGCTGGCAGGGCAAGCACACCAACATGGTCAGCCGCACCCATGGCAGCTGGCTGTTTCTGGGAGCGATCTACACCACCCTGCCGCTGCGCGCCGACGAGGTGCATCCGGACCGCTGCGGCAGCTGCAGCGCATGCCTCGACGCGTGCCCGACGAACGCGTTTCCCGCGCCGCGCCAGTTCGATGCGCGGCGCTGCATTTCGTACCTCACCATCGAGCACAAGGGGCCGATCCCCGAGGAGTTCCGCGAGGCGATGGGCAATCGCATCTATGGCTGCGACGACTGCCTTGCGGTGTGCCCGTGGAACAGCTTTGCCCAAAGCGCGGCGGCCAATCGCGCCTTCCTGCCGCGCGCCGAGCTGGTTGCGCCGCGGCTGGCGGAATTGCTGGCGCTGGACGATGCGGGCTTTCGCGCGCTGTTCTCGGGCTCTCCCATCAAGCGGATCGGGCGCGACCGGTTCGTGCGCAATTGCCTGATCGCGGCGGGCAACAGCGGCGAGGCGGCGCTGATCGAGCCGGTCGGCGCGCTGCTGACCGATCCCGATCCGGTGGTGGCCGAAGCCGCCGGGTGGGCGCTGGCCCGGCTGGAGCGCGCGCTACAGCCAGTCGGTTAGCCCTCTGCCATTTCCTTCAGCGCCACCTCATTGTCGGACAGCAGATCCGGGTCGATCACCGCATGGCGTTCGACCAGCTTCTTGCCCTGCACGTAATCCTTGATCTTGTTCACGCAGTCGAGCGCCACGACCTTGCCGTCGCGCAGATAGACGATGGAAAAGCTGCGGCTCTCGGGCTCGCCGCGCACGACGAACTGGTCGAAGCCCATCGACAGGCCGACGGTCTGCAGTTTCAGGTCATACTGGTTTGACCAGAACCACGGCGTCGCCTTGTAGGGCTGTTTTTCGCCGCAGATCGCCAGCGCCGCCGTCTTGGCCATGTCATTGGCGTTCTGCACCGATTCCAGCCGGATCACCGCGCCGTCGGCATAGTCGTTGGCATGCGCCGCGCAGTCGCCGATGGCATAGACGTCCTCAAGCGAGGTGCGGCAATAATCGTCGACGTCGACCCCGTTCGCCCCGGTCGCGCCCGCCACGATCAGCGGGCCGATGCAGGGCACGATGCCAATGCCCACGATCACCATCTCCGCCTCGATCTCGCTGCCGTCCGACAGGCGCACGCCGGTGACCTTGTCCCCGTCGCCCAGGATGCAGTCGACGCCGGTTTCCAGCATGATATTGACGCCGTGGTCGCGGTGTTCCTTTTCGTAGAAGCGCGACAATGTCTCACCCGCCACGCGCGCCAGCACGCGGTCGAGCATTTCGATCAGCACCACCTCGATATCCAGCTTGCGCAGCACCGCCGCCGCTTCCAGCCCGATATAGCCGCCGCCGATGACGACGCAGCGTTTCGCGCCCGCGTCGATCTCGGCCATCATGCGGTCGACATCGGCGCGCGTGCGCACGGCATGCACGCCGCGCAGCTCCGCGCCCGAACAGGACAGCCGCCGCGCGTCGCCGCCCGCTGCCCAGATCAAATGGGAATAGCCCATGTCCTCGCCATTGCTCAGCTTTACGGTCTTGGCGCGGGGATCGATCTCGGTCACGCTGGTGCCCAAAATCAGATCGATGTCCTTCTCACCCCAGAACTGCGGCGGACGGATATACAGCCGCTCGAACTCCTTCTCGCGCGCCAGATATTCCTTGGACAGCGGCGGACGTTCGTAAGGCGGCTCCTTCTCGCGCCCGATCATGGCGATCGAACCCTCGAAACCGGCCTGCCTCAAGGCGAGTGCGGCGGCGGCACCGCCGTGCCCTGCGCCCACGATGATGACGTCTGCTTGATTCATCCCAATCCTTCTCCCCCCGGCATTCGGGCCGGGCCAATCGCGCACAGGGCTAGGGCAAAGCCGACCGGGATGGCAAGACGCTTGCGCTGCATCAGGCGGGAAGTGCCGCCTCCATCGCCTCCATGGTCAGCGAGAGCGAGCGTTCGCGCGCGGCGGGGTCGAAGCAATTGCCCGCCAGAATCAGCTCGTCCGCACCCGTGCGGCGGACCAGCGCGGCCAGCTGCTCGCCCACTTCCTCGCGCGTGCCGATAGCGCTGACCGAGCGCATCGATTGCAGCATGGCGGCGGCCTGCGGGGGAAGGCTGTCGCGGTATCCGGGAACGGGCGGCGGCAGCTTGCCGGGCGTGCCGGTGCGCAGGGCCACGATGCTCTGGTCCCCGCTCGAGGCGAGGAGATAGGCTTCCTCGGTCGTGTCGGCGGCAAAGGCATTGGTGCCGACCATCACATGCGGTTTTTCGTATTGTTCCGACGGCTGGAAGAACTCGCGATAGACGCGCAAGGCATCGTCAAGCTGAGTGGGCGCGAAATGGGCCGCGAACGCATAGGGCAGGCCCAGCCGCGCGGCGAGCTGCGCGCCGAACAGGCTGGAGCCGAGCAGCCAGATATCGATATTCGCGCCCGCGCCGGGGGTGGCTTGCAGCGGCAGCCTTTCGTCGCCTGCGAAGATCGCCTGCAGTTCGACGACGTCCTGCGGGAAATTCTCCGCCGCGCCGTGCAGGTCCTTGCGCAGCATGCGTGCGATCCGGCCATCGGCGCCGGGTGCGCGGCCCAGCCCCAGGTCGATGCGGCCCGGAAACAGTGCCTCCAGCGTGCCGAACTGCTCGGCAATGACGAAGGGGTTATGGTTGGGCAGCATGATCCCGCCCGATCCGATCCGGATGGTGCTGGTCGCATGGCCGATATGCGCAAGGCACACCGATACCGCGCTGCTGGCGATGCCGGGCATGGCGTGATGTTCGGCCAGCCAGAATCGGTGATAGCCCTCGGCCTCGGCATGGGCGGCAAGGCGGGCACTGGCGGCCAGCGCGTCGGAGGCGGTGCCGCCTTCGACAATGGATACGAAATCGAGAACGGAGAATTTTGTCATGGGACCGATATGGGGATCAGGCCCCCAGCCTCAATGCAGCAATTCTTCCAGCGTGGACAACAGCAGCTTTATATCCTGTTCGCGTGACAGGCGGTGATCGCCGTCCTTCACCAGCACGACGCGAATGTCATCGCCCGCCAGCGTATGCGCCAGCCGGATCGAGGTTTCCCACGGCACGTCATCATCGCGCTGGCCGTGCAGCAGGCGGGTCGGCGCCGTGATCGCCAGAGGCTCTCCCAGCAGCAGCTGCTCCTCGGCATCGGTGAAGAAACCGGGATGCGTCGGCGTGGGTTCGGGGCCATAGGGATTGTCCTCGTACAGCACCTTGCCGCTGGCCAATGCGCGCCGCTGCTGTTCGTCAAAGCCCCAGCTGGTGAAATCGGGCGCGGCGGCAATGCCGATCATGCCCGCCACCGACGCATCGCCATGCGTCGCCGCCAATTCGCGCGCGACCAGCAGCATCAGCCAGCCGCCCATCGACGATCCGATCAGCAGCACGGGCCTGTCCGGTGTGCCCGCGCCGTGCTGTTCGATCAGGTGCAGCACCTCGTCCCGCCAGCGCGACAGCGTACCATCTGCAAATCGCCCCGCGCTTTTCCCGCAGCCCGAATAGTCGAGCAGCAGGCACGCGCGCCCATGGTCCGCCGCCCATTGCAGCACGGCCTCCGCCTTCGATCCCGCCATGTCGGACATATATCCGGGCAGGAACACGATCAGCGGGCCGTCACCCTCGGCATGGCGGCAGGCGAGCGCAAGGCCGTCCGGACCGGAGCAGCGCGTGATCTCGGGAAGCGGGGTCGCGGTTTCGCTCATGCTCGTTTCACTCTCCGGTCGGGGGCAGCGCTAAAAATAGAATTCCTCGACGTCTTCGTCTTCGTCGCACATGGTTTTCAGCGCGCCGAAATCCTGTTCGGACAGCGCGGGCCGGTAATCCGCCCCTTTTTGCGCGGCGCGTTCGAACTGTTTCTGCCGTTCGGAGGGGACGGGATGGCTTGCGACCCATGCGGCCCAGTCGGGCCCGTCGCCGTGCTCCTTCTTCAGCCTTTCGAAAAACGCCGCCGCGCCCAGCGGAGAGATATCCGCCGCCGCCAGCCTTTCGCGCGCATATTCGTCGGCCTCGCGTTCGGCCGATCGGGTGTAGCTGGTCGACGCGATGCCAAAGATGCCGCTGCCGACGTCGGAATTGATCCCGCCCAGCAGGATCGACAGGCCGAACTGCCGCAGCAGCGCCTGCATGACGTGGCGTTCGCGCACATGGCCGATTTCATGCGCGATCACGCCCGCCAGCTCGTCCGCGCTTTCCGCTTCCTGCACCAGCCCGTCGAATACGACGACCCGCCCGCCGGGCAGGGCGACGGCATTCACCATGTCGATATTGGCGATGTCGACGCGGGTGACCGGGCGTTCGGGGTCGATCGCGGCGGCCAGCTGCTTCAGCGCAGGATCGCCGAATTCGGAATGGCACAGCGTGTTGCCCATGTCGCCGATCACCGCATCGCCCGCGCGCCGTTCCCACGATTGCGGGATCAGCGGGCCAAGCCAGTTGGGCAGCGTCAGCACCGCCGCCAGCGCCACCGCGCTGATCCCCGCAAACAGGGCGGCGGCCTTTGGCAGGCCCAGCCGGTCGATCCAGTGGCCATAGCGGCTTTCGCCCGGCAGGCGTTCGGCCAGATCGGGCGGGATCGTGCCCAGCAGGCGCAGGCGAAAACCGCGATTATCGTTGAGCGACAGAACCGGACCTTCGGGGCGGCGCTCGACAAAGCGCAGATCCTGCAAGGGCAGGGCGGTTTGCGTCCCGTCATCCTCCCGCAATAGCAGGACGCTGCCCGACAGAGAGGCATGGCCGGTCCGCTTGCGCGCCGTCAGCCCGTCGTACCACTCCGCCTCGACCATCTCCGCCACGAAGCTAGATCGCACCCATATCGAACGCGTCCAGCAGACCTTCGCCATGTTTGGCCATCGGCGTGTCGGATTGCATCAGCGCGTCGGGATCGATCACGCCATAGGCTTCCACATAGGTGATGAAGAACTTCCAGTGGCGATAGGAAAGGAAGATCCAGCCGACGCCCAAGGTCACCAGCACCAGACCCACATCGCCCAGGATCAGGCGGAACCAGTCCTTGGTGGTCGCCGAAAAGCCGAAACTGATATCGTCGCCCAGCCGCATCTCGCCGATCACCACGCGCAGATATTTGGCATAGAAGAACAGATAGGCCAGCCCCCACAGCAGGTAGAAGGCGACGAAGCCGATCGCGATCAGCCCGCCCAGCGCGCCCCACGCCAGTTCCTTGCGGTCGAACTCTCCCGCCGCACCGATACCCAGCGCGACCGCCCCGATGGCAAGGAAACCGACGATCAGCAGGATCAGCGGCGCGAGATAGAACAGCAGATATCGCTTCATCACCGGCGAGAAATCGGCCTGTCCGCTGAAACGCAGTTGCCCGAAGCTCATGTGCCCCCAGCGCTCGTTCCACAGCGAGACCATGGCCCACGGCACCATCAGGCCCATCGCCAGATAGCCGACCGCATATTTCCACATATAGGACAGGCCATAGCGAAAGCCGGGGTCATAGCTGCCGCCCCGGATTCCGCGCCAATGCGTGCGGCCCAGCCGGTAGCGCAAGGCCCGATAGCGCGCGACGCCCGACAGGTAGAAGATCGTCAGCACCATCGCCACCATCAGCGCCGCGCCGAGGCCCGGATAGCCCTGGATCATCAGCGCCTCGACCACGAATTGCAGGACGAGCACGGGAATGCCGAACAGCACCGCGACCATCAGGAAGCCGAAGAACAGCTCCTTGCCAAGACCGGTCCATTCGAGATGCTCGTCGATGAAGCGGCTGCGGCTCCACAGATATTGCCGTTCGCGGGTGGTCGCCCAGAACCGGTAGATGCCCAGCGTGACGATGGTCAGCAGCAGGTTGGTAAAGGCGATGGGCGCGAATTCGCGCCACGTCCCTTCGAACACGAAGGCCGATGCGGGGCCGCCGTCGGCATTGGCCGGGTCGCCGCCCGAAGGCGCGCCGCCGTCTCCGCCGAAACCGCCAGCCATACCGTCCATGTAACGACCCCTCGTGACCCTTGCCGTAAGGGTCACGCCATAGCGGCAGAGTGTCAAGCAAACGGTAACGCGCCCGGAGCGTTTTTCACGGCTTCGAAAGGGTGACAGGGCGCTGCATCGTCGCTATCTGTCATGGCATCATGAAGCAGATCCAGACCGCGACCACGACGACGACTAACACCCGGCTCGCCCGGGGACGGCTGGTCGCGCATTGACGCTGCCGCCGTCGCCCGGGGTTCGGGCGGACGGCGTCTCTTCCCGATATCCCGCTTTTTTCGCCGACGCCGCCCCTTCCGGCTGGGCCGTGCATGTGCCATGGCGCGCCCAGCCCTTTTGATCGGCCTGAGAGACTATGAGCGAACTTCTGAAAATCAGCCTGCCCGACGGTTCGGTGCGCGAGATGCCCGCAGGCTCAAGCCCCGCCGATGTCGCCGCCGCGATCGGCCCCGGCCTTGCCAAGGCCGCGATCGCCGCGCGCGTCGATGGCGAACTGCGCGACCTTGGCCGCCCGTTCGACGGCGATGCCGAGCTGGCGCTGGTGACCGCGCGGGACGAGGATGACGCGCTGGAGCTCGCCCGCCACGACTATGCCCATGTGCTGGCAGAGGCGGTGCAGACGCTGTGGCCCGGCACGCAGATCACCTTTGGCCCCGCGACCGACGACGGGTTCTATTACGACGTCATGGCCCCCGCCACCCGCGACCCGTTCAGCATGGACGACCTTCCCGCCATCGAGGAAAAGATGCGCGAGATCATCAAGGCCGACAAGCCGCTGCGCCGCGAGGTCTGGACTCGCCAGCAGCTGATCGACCGCTGGAAAGCCGAGGGCGAGACTTTCAAGGCCGAATGGGCCGCCGAACTGCCCGAGGGCGAGGAACTGACCGTCTATTGGTCGGGCGAGGACTGGCTCGACATGTGCCGCGGCCCGCATCTGCCCTCGACCGGAAAGCTCGACCCGCAGGCGTTCAAGCTGATGCGCGTCGCCGGTGCATACTGGCGCGGCGACCAGAAGAACGCGCAGCTGACGCGCATCTACGGCACCGGCTGGCTCAATAAAAAGCAGCTGAACGCGCATCTGACGCGGCTGGAAGAGGCCGCCAAGCGCGACCACCGCAAGCTGGCACGCGAGATGGACCTGTTCCACTTGCAGGAAGAGGCGCACGGGTCGGTCTTCTGGCATCCCAATGGCTACAAGGTCTGGCGCGAGCTTGAGGCATATATGCGCCGCGCCATCGACGGCGCGGGCTATCAGGAGATCAAGACTCCGCAGGTGATGGACGCGCGCCAGTGGGAGAAATCGGGCCACTGGGGCAAGTACCGCGAGAACATGTTCGTGGTCCCCGACGAGGTGCCCAACGTCGAGGACGAAGGCCCCGTCGTGTCGCATGACGCCGACTGGATGGCGCTGAAGCCGATGAACTGCCCGGCCCATGTGCTGGTGTTCAAGCAGGGCATCACGTCCTATCGCGAGCTGCCGATCCGCCTGTACGAGAACGGCTGCTGCCACCGGAACGAGCCGCATGGCGCGCTCCACGGGCTGATGCGGGTGCGCCAGTTCACGCAGGACGACGCGCATATCTTTTGCCGCGAGGACCAGATCGTCGACGAGGTTCGCGCCTTCTGCGAACTCGCCGACCGGGTCTATCGCGATTTCGGTTTCACCTATTCGATCAAGCTGGCGCTGCGTCCCGACCAGCGTTTCGGCAGCGATGCCGACTGGGACAAGGCCGAGGACGAGCTGCGCAACGCGGTGATCGAGGCGGGCCTCGCGACGGAAGAATACGGTTGGGAAGAACTGCCCGGCGAAGGCGCGTTCTATGCGCCCAAGCTGGAATGGCACCTCACCGATGCCATTGGCCGCACATGGCAGGTGGGCACGATCCAGTCCGACCGCGTGCTGCCCGAACGGCTGGACGCGACCTATGTGGGCGAGGACGGCGAGAAGCACCGCCCGGTCATGCTGCACCGCGCGATCTTCGGTAGTTACGAACGTTTCATCGGCATTTTGATCGAGCATTTCGCGGGCAAGCTGCCCGTGTGGCTCGCGCCGGTGCAGGCGGTCGTGGCGACCATCGTGTCCGATGCGGACGATTACGCGAACGAGGTGGTCGCGAAACTGCAGGCCGCCGGCGTGCGGGTGGAGAGCGATCTTCGCAACGAGAAGATCAACTACAAGGTCCGCGAGCACTCGGTCGCCAAGATCCCTCACCTGCTGGTCGTCGGCAAGCGCGAGGCCGAGGAAGGCACCGTCGCGATCCGCACCTTGGGCGAACAGCAGCAAAATTTCTGCTCGCTGGACGAGGCGATCGCCATGCTGAAGGCGGAGGTCACCCCGCCCGATCTGACATGACCGTGCAGACGGGCAGACACGGGTGATGACCGCGCGCAGCTTTCTGTGGCTGGTCGGGATCTGCCTCGTCTGGGCGCTGAACACGATCGTGTCGAAAATCGCGGTGAGCGATCTGGGACTGCCGCCGCTGTTCTACGCGACGCTGCGCTCGGCGGTGGTGGCGCTGGCCCTGCTGCCGTGGTTGAGGCCGCTGCCGGACCGTTTCCTGTTCGTCGCCGCCACCGCGCTCTCGGTCAGCGGCGGATCGTTCGCGCTGCTGTTCATCGGTCTGACCGATGCCAGCCCCTCGGCGGCTGGCATCGTCAGCCTGACCGGCGCGCCGCTGACGGTGCTGTTCGCGATCATCCTTTTGCGAGAAAAGGTGCACTGGCGGCGCGCGCTCGGTATCGCGCTGACCTTCGTGGGCGTGGGCATCGCCGTCGCCTCGCCATCGGGCTGGCAAAGCAGCATCGGCCTGCTGTTCGTGGGTGCGTCCTCGGTGGTGGGCGCGCTGGGCAGCGTGGGCCTGAAACGCATATTGCTCGAACCGCTGCGCATGCAGGCGTGGGCGGGGGCGGTATCGGCCATCGTGCTGCTGCCCCTGTCGCTGGCGCTGGAGCATGGACAGGTCGCCGCCGTCGGAGCGCAGCCATGGGGCGCGCTGGGCGCGATCCTGTTTTCCGGGCTGGTCGTCTCGGTCGGCGCGCACACGCTCTATTTCCGCCTGCTGGCCGAGCATGACGTCAATCTGATCGCGCCGCTGACGCTGATGACGCCGGTGTTCACTGTGCTGCTGGGCGTGTCGCTGACGGGCGACCAGGTGGGGCCTACTCTGGTCGCCGGCGCGCTGGTCGCGGCGGCAGGCGTGCTGGTGATCGTGCTGCGGCCGGGACGGAACTATCTCAAGGCGATGCTGGTGCGGACGCGTTTGTAGGTGTTAGCGGGTTTTTCAGAACTATCCGCATACCCAAAATGAATGACGATCGCCGACCATAGTTTTTATCCCGGAGAAGGCGCCAACCCAGAGCAGATGCTCCGGCTGGCAGATGAATACAAGGCGGCAGCCGAAGCATTGCGTAATATGAAATGCGGAGGTGAGCGCGCCCCTTTTCGCCTGCTCGCCATCCATGCGATTGAGCTATACTTAAACGCTTGGCTTTCTGTCGAAGGACATCCGAACCGCCGGATCAGGGGTCTTCAGCATGATCTGATGAAACGGATCGAGCTGGTTGAGGAGGGCAAGCTGCGATTGAGAAAGCTGACACTGCAGCATCTGAGGCAAATTTCATTATCGAGAGAATATCTGGTTTCCCGCTATCAGCCATCGGGCTCTAAGCTGTCGGAACTGAACCGCCTTGAAGCGACGTTGAACGAAATCGCCAGGAAGATTTCCGCCCATGTGGTGCACGAGCAATCCCGGCGCAGCGCTGAGATCCTGCCTCACGTGCACAAACAAAAAGGGCCGGAAGCCCCAACGCCTCCGACCCAATTTCGTCCAAACCGGTAAGGCGGATCAGTAGACCCGCTTCTTCGGCTTGATGTATTCGATATCGTCGGTCAGCGTGAACTCGTGCACCGGGCGGTAGTCCAGCTTGACCGATCCGCCCTTGCCGCCCCAGCCATCGAACCAGCTGGCGGTGTGCTTCATCCATTCGGCATCGTTGCGCTCGGGAAAATCCTCGTGCGCGTGGGCGCCGCGGCTTTCCTTGCGGTTGAACGCCGAATGCATGGTGACGGTGGCTTGGCTGATCAGATTGTCCAGCTCCAGCGTCTCGATCAGGTCGCTGTTCCAGATCAGCGACTTGTCGGCCACGGAGATGTCCTCCATCCGCGCATAGGTGGCGGCCAGCTTTTCCTTGCCTTCCGCCATCAGTTCGTCGGTGCGGAACACGGCGGCGTGGGCCGACATGGTGCGCTGCATCTCGTTCCGGATTTCCGCGGTGGGCGATCCGCCCTTGGCGTAGCGGAAATGATCCAGCCGCGACAGAGCGAAATCCGCGCTGTCCTTGGGCAGGTTGTCATGCGCCGTGCCCGGCTTGATCGAGGACTTGAGGTGGTGGCCGGTCGCGCGGCCGAACACGACAAGATCGATCAGCGAGTTGGAGCCGAGGCGGTTCGCGCCATGCACCGACACGCAGGCCGCTTCGCCCACGGCATAGAGGCCGGGGACCACGGTTTCGGGATCGCCGTCGGCGCCGATGGTCACGACCTGCCCGTGATAGTTACACGGAATGCCGCCCATGTTGTAATGCACGGTCGGCACCACGGGCAACGGCTGGCGCGTCAGGTCGACGCCCGCGAAGATCTTGCCGCTCTCGGTAATGCCGGGAAGCCGCTCTGCCAGCACCTTGGGATCGATGTGATCGAGGTGGAGGAAGATGTGGTCCTTGTCATTGCCGACGCCGCGTCCTTCGCGGATCTCCAGCGCCATCGAGCGCGAGACGACATCACGCGAGGCGAGGTCCTTGGCCGAGGGGGCATAGCGTTCCATGAAACGCTCACCCTCGGAATTGGTGAGATAGCCGCCTTCGCCGCGCGCGCCCTCGGTAATCAGCACGCCCGCGCCATAAATGCCGGTGGGGTGGAACTGCACGAATTCCATGTCCTGCAGCGGCAGGCCCGCGCGCAGCACCATGCCGCCGCCGTCGCCGGTGCAGGTATGCGCGCTGGTCGCGGTATAATAGGACCGGCCATAGCCGCCGGTCGCCAGCACCACCGCATGCGCGCGGAAGCGGTGGATCGAACCGTCGTCCATGCACATGGCGATCACGCCCTTGCACTCGCCGTTGACCATGATGAGGTCGATGGCGAAATATTCGATGTAGAAGTCCGCGTCATACTTCAGCGACTGCTGATACAGCGCGTGCAGCATGGCATGGCCGGTACGGTCGGCCGCCGCGCATGTCCTCTGAACGGGAGGCCCTTCGCCCATGTTCTGCATATGGCCGCCGAACGGGCGCTGATAGATCGTGCCCTCCGGGTTGCGGCTGAACGGAACGCCCGCGTGCTCAAGCTCGATCACCGCCTGCGGGGCTTCGCGCACCAGATATTCGATCGCGTCCTGATCGCCCAGCCAGTCCGACCCCTTGACGGTGTCGTACATGTGCCACGACCAGTGGTCGGGCGTGTTGTTGCCCAGCGATGCCGCGATGCCGCCCTGCGCCGCCACGGTGTGGCTGCGGGTGGGGAACACCTTGGTGATGCAGGCGGTCTTCAGCCCGGCCTCGGCGCTGCCCATGGTGGCGCGCAGGCCCGAACCGCCCGCGCCCACGACGACGGTGTCGTAGGTGTGGTCGATGATCTTGTAGGCGGGTGCAGTCGTTTCGGCCATTTTACGCGCCTCCCAGCGCGATGCGGATCACGCTGACGACGCCAAAGACGCCCAGCGCGACAAACGCGAGATTGAGGAGCAGCAGCACCGCGAAGCGGTTGGCGCCGTGCAGATAGTCTTCCATCATCACCTGCATGCCCAGACGCGCATGCCAGAAGGTCGAGACGATCAGCAGCACCATCGCGGTGGCCGCGAACGGGCTGGACAGCCAGCCATAGACGGTGCCGTAGGAATAGTCGGGCATGGCGAGCAGGCTGAACACCAGCCACAGCACCAGCAGCAGATTGCCGACCGCGGTGAATCGTTGCAGCAGCCAGTGATGCGCGCCCTGATGCGAAGAGCCGAGCCCGCGTACGCGGCCGATGCGAGTTCCGTTACCCATGAATCAAATCCCCGTGTGGCTCACTTGGCGAACAAGATCACCGCCCAGAACAGGACGGTCAGCAGAATGCCCAGCAGGATCGAGATCGTCGACCAGCGATTGTTGCGATCGACCTCGTACCCCGCGCCCACGTCGAGCACGAGGTGGCGGATCCCGCTCATCAAATGGTTGAAGAACGCCCAGCTGATGCCGATCAGCACGATGATGCCGATGGGGCTGCCCATCACGGCGGCAAAGGTTTCATACGCCGCCGGACCCGAAGCGATCGCGCCCACGAACCAGAGCAATACGGCCACGCCTGCCACCGCTAGCCCATTGCCCGACACGCGGTGCAGGATGGAGACGGCCATCGCCGGGCTCCATTTCCAGATGGACAGATGCGGCGAGAGCGGGCGGGCCGCGTTGCCTTTGGGATGCGCCATGGATTTCAATCCCCTGCGATATGCGGCCAGCAAGCGGATCCCGCCAGGATGGAATCCACGCCGCGTCAAAGAAAGGTGCTGCGGGCGCGAATGGCAGGCCCGTGCGGCGTAGGCAAGGGGTTATATGGTGCCTCTTGCGATGCGCAGGGGGACGGCCTATCTCGAAGGCTTGCCCGCCGCGCCTGCGCGCACTACCGGGTTTTCCATGAAAAAGCATCGCACGACCACGGCCCTCGTCACCGGTTCCACACGCGGCATCGGCCTTGCCATCGCCGATGCGATGGAAGCGCGCGGGATCCACGTCATCCGCCACGGCACCCGCGCCGAGGGCCCCGCCAGCGTCGCCGCCGACCTCGCCGATTCTGCCGAAACCGCCCGCCTGTGGGACGAGGCGCGCGAGAAGGCGGGCGGCCGCATCGACGTACTGGTCAACAATGCCGGCGTGTTCGAGGCCAGCCCGATCGACAACACCGACGGATACTGGCTGGCGGAATGGGAGCGCTGCCTGCGCATCAACCTGACCAGCGCGGCGCAATTGTCGCGGCTGGCGGTGCGGCAGTGGTTGAAGGATACGGTCGAACCGGTGGCAGGCAGGCTGGTCAATATCGCCAGCCGCGCCGCCTATCGCGGCGATTCGCCCGATCACTGGCATTATGCCGCGGCCAAGGCGGGCGAGGTGGCGATGACCAAGACCATCGCGCGCGCTTATGCGCGGCAGGGCATTCTGGCCTTCGCGATCTGTCCGGGCTTCACCGATTCGTCCATGGCGGGCGACTATCTTGCCTCGCGCGGCGGGCCGGGATTGCTGGCGGACATCCCGCTGGGCCGCGTGGCCGAACCGGCGGAGATCGCCGCCATCGCCACATTCTGCGCCACCGACGCGCCGCCCAGCATGACGGGCGCGGTGCTCGACGCGAATGGCGCCAGCTATGTCCGCTAGGGCCGTGGCGGCACTGGCCGCCCTGCTGGCAAGCGGATGCGCCGGTGCGGGTGAGGCTCCTGCCGAAACCGTGCCGCCAGCCTCCGGCTGGGTGGCCGCCTGCGAGGACTGGGACGAATGGGACAAGCGCGGACCGCCGTTCCGCATCCACGGTGACAGTTTCTACGTCGGCACCTGCGGCATCGCGGCGATCCTCGTCACCGCTCCGCAAGGCCATGTGCTGATCGACACCGGCACCGAAGCCGGAGCCGAAACCGTGCTCGCCAATGTCGCACGGCTGGGCTTCGACCCGCAGGACATCGCGGTGCTGCTGTCCAGTCACGAGCATTTCGACCATGTCGGCGGCGCGGCGCTGGTCCAGCAGAGGACCGGCGCTAAACTATATGCCAGCGCCCCCGCCGCCGCCGTTCTGGCCAGCGGAAGGGCGAGCGGGGACGATCCGCAGGCGGACATGCACGACCCCATGGCGCCCGCCCGCGTCAGCCGCATCCTCGCACCCGGCGAAACGGTCGAGGTCGGCCCGCTGCGCCTGACCATGATCGCCACGCCCGGACACACGCCGGGGGCGGTCAGCTGGCAATGGCAATCCTGCGACGGTGCGGATTGCCGCAGCATCGTCTATGCCGACAGCCTCTCGCCGGTCAGCGCGGACGATTACCGCTTTTCCGATCACGCCGCCTATCTGGCCGCCTATCGCGCGGGGCTGGGCGATCTGGCCGCGCGCGATTGCGACATCCTGCTCACCCCGCATCCCTCGGCCAGCCAGATGCGCGAGCGGCTGGTCGCCGGCGATCTGACCGATGCGAACGCCTGCAAGGCCTATGCCGCGTCTATCTATGCGCGGATCGACGAGCGGCTGGCGGCAGAGGCCGCACAATGAGCTGGAAGATCACCGCCCATGCCCCGCGCGACGTGGTGCAGGCCGCGCTGGTCGCGCATGAGGATGTGTGGGACTGGGACCCCGAGATCGTCATCGCGGGCAGCGAGATTGCCGAGGACAAGCCGCACGACTGGAAGCTGGAGGCATGGCTGCCGCGCAGACCCACCAAACAGGACAAGGCCGCCGTGGCAGGCCTGTTCGCCTATGGCGCGCCCGCGCTGGGGGTTGAGAAACTGCCCGACACCGACTGGCTGGTCGCCAGCCAGAGCCTGACCCAGCCGATCCGTGCGGGCCGGTTCCATGTCCACACGCCCGACTTCCCCCCGGTGGACGAGCCGGGGATGCGCGACCTGCTGATCCCCGCCAGCCAGGCCTTCGGCACCGGCCGGCACGAGACGACGGCGGGCTGCCTCGCCATGCTGACGCTGATGAAGCGCGAGGGCGTTACCGTGCGCAATTTCGCCGATATAGGCACGGGCACGGGCCTGTTGGCCTTTGCGGCGATGGATCTGTGGCCGCGCGCACTGGCGCTGGCGTCCGATATCGACGCGGTCTGCACGCAGGTCGTGGAATATAACGCCGAGGCGAACGGCTTCGCGATGGGCGGCGGTGCGGGCGAACTAGTGATGACCGTGGCCGAGGGCTGCGATTCCCCGCTGATCGCGGCGCGCGCGCCCTATGATCTGGTGATCGCCAATATCCTTGCGGGGCCGCTGATCGAACTCGCCCCCGATTTCGCGCGCATCTGCGCGCCGGGCGGGCATCTGGTGCTGGCGGGCCTGCTCGAAACGCAGGAACAGGCGGTGCGCCGCGCCGCGTTTCGCGCCGGTTTCCGGCTGGCGCGCAGGGCGGTGAACGGCGACTGGTCGATCTTGTGGCTGCGGCGGCGATCCGCGCGCTGAGGCTCCTGCGCGCCGCCCTTGGCTGGGCGTCGCTGGCGCTTGGCGCCTATTTCCTGCTGGGCTGGATCGGCTCGTCCTTTCCGGTGAACCGCGATTTCCGGGAGACCGATGACGGGGTGGAGATCCTGATCGCGACCAATGGCGTCCACAACTCGGTCGTCATGCCCGCCCGCACCGAGGGGCTGGACTGGCACCGCGTCTTCCCTCCCTCCGACCTCGGCAATCCATATCGGCCCTATACCCATGTCGGCATCAGCTGGGGCCAGCGCGAGGTGTTTCTCGACACGCCGACATGGGCGGATCTCTCGCCCCTGCTGGTACTGCGCGTGGCGGTCGTGGGCGGCGAGGGGCTGATGCATGTCGAGCATTGGGTGAACCCGCAGCCCTCGGAACATTACCGCCCCTTGCGCATCAGCCGCGCGCAATATCGCCGCCTCGTCCGCGCGCTGCTGCGCGACCTGCCGCCGCCGGAGCAACGCCGGTCCTATCCCGGCTATGGCGCGCAGGACGTGTTCTACGGCGCGCGCGGCACCTACACGCTCTACCTCACCTGCAACGAATGGGTGGGCGAAAGCCTGCGCCGCGCGGGCATCCTGACCGGCGCATGGACGCCCTTCGAAAGCTCGGTCATGAAATGGGTGCCGCCCCCGGAACAATAGGGGGAGCGGCACCCATCAGCCTATCAGAACGTTTGGCTGAGGCTGAGCGCCAGACGCCAGTCCTCGGGCAGCTGGATGCCGTTCAGGTCCTGATAGAGCGGGAAGGCGGCTTCCGCGCTCAATTGCGGGCGCTTGGCGGAACCGAACGGCAGCAGCGCGTTGACGCCAAGGCCAAGCCGGACGGTATCGCCGCCGTAATTTCCCTGTATGTCGGCGGGCGAGCTATGGCCGTGGGCCGCGTTGTAATGCCCCTCGATCGCGCCCTCATGTTCCCAGCCCAGACGCGCCACCGCGCCGACCGAAGGCGTCAGCGCATAGCTGGCCCAGCCGGTCGCCAGCGCGACATCGCCAGAGGCAAAGCCCGACCTGTTCTCGTCCTCTGCCCGCCATTTGTAGCTGGCCTGCGCGCCCCAGCCGAACAGGCCGTCCTGCGCGGATACGGTCACCGAAGGCTCTATGTCCCAGGTCCCGCTGCCGGGCTGCATGCCGTAATGGACGAAGCTGCCGTCACCATTGCGTTTCGAGACCGAACCGGTCGGCACCCACACGCCCAGCGTGGCATGGGCGTTGAAGCCGCCGGTCCGCGCCAGCCGGTATGAGGCCGACACCAGCGTATCGGAAAAGCCCTCGACCGAATGGGTCATGGTGTCGCCAAAGCCGATGGAATGGCCGCCGTGGCCTCCCATGCCGTTCATGTCGTCCATGTCGCCCATGCCGTGATCCATGCCCTCCATCGGATCGATGCCCAGCATGGTCATCCGGTGCCGCATCCACATCGGCATCACCATCAGCGTGACATCGTCGCTTGGCGCATACATCAGGTCCAGCATGACCATGTCCATCGTCATGTCGCTGGCGCGCACGGCATAGCCTGCGGCGAGAACCTCAGCGTCGGTCAACCTGTCTGTTCCCGACTGGTTCGCCCCGCCGTAATTCTCGCGCATCCAGCGAAGCCCGACCATGAACTCGCCGCCGTCATGCATGTGGTCGTTCATGAGCGATGCGCTGGGGTGCATCAGCGTCGGCTCCACCAGTATGGGCGGTGCTTCGCCTTCCATGGTGGCGGTATCGGGGGCAATGGTGTCGTCCGCCAGCGCGGAATTGGCGCAGGCAAGGGTGATGAGCGCGCAGGCCATGCGCGCCGAAAAGCGTTTCATTTCGAATATCCTGTCTGTGTGCTTGGAAAGGCCGGAGCGATCCGGCCGAAGGCATCAGGCAGGAAGCGGCGGTGCGCGGCTGGGCGGGCGTTCGCGGGCGATCCGCTGAAGGATCAGCGGCGCGCGAACCGGAATGGCGGCCTGGCCTTCGGGCAGCGGCGGCTGCGGCAGCTGCGCGAAGGGCGGTTCGGGTGCATGGCCAGCCAGTGCGGTAAAGGCGCAGGGCGGGGCGTCGTGCGGATCGAAAGCGTCGGGTTCGTCAGCCGCGGTGCCGTGATGCGCGTGATGCGCGCCCTGTGTGTCGGGGCGGGGCGGCGAGCCAAAAATCCGCCCCATTGCCGGATCGGTGGGGCAGGGCATCAGGACCGATCCGTCCGCCAGATCGGCGGGCATCCATCCCGCGGGCACCAGCGCACGCACCGCAAAGGCAAATGCCAGCACGCTCCAGATCAGCCAGTGTCTATGCCGGATCGCGCCCATCGCCGCCGCGCCTAGAGCGCAGCGAGCCGCCCTGCAACAGTCCTTATCCGGCCTCGGCGACGATCGCGGCCCAGCCGGCCTCGTCGATGACCTCGATCCCCAGTTCCTCGGCCTTTTTCAGCTTGGACCCCGCGCCGGGTCCGGCGACCAGCAGGTCGGTCTTGGCGCTGACCGATCCGGCGGCCTTGGCGCCCAGACGCTCGGCCTGCGCCTTGGCTTCGTCGCGGCTCATGGTTTCCAGCTTGCCGGTGAAGACCACGGTCATGCCCGATACGCGGCTTTCGGTCGTTTCCACCACATAGGGCGGGGGATCGACCACGCCGCCGCCCGGCTCTGCGCCGATCAGGTCGTTCCAGACGTCGCGGTTGTGATCCTCGTGAAAGAAATCCGCCAGCGCCTCGCCCACGGCCCAGCCGATGCCGTCGGCGCCGCCCAGCACGCTCTTGGCCTTGTCGGCCATGCGCGACTTGAACGGGCTGATCGCCTCAGCAGGGCCGCGGGGATGGGCTTCACGGTAATCGAACAGTTCCTGCGCCTTGGCGGGCAGCAGGCGGATGTCGCCTATGCCCTTCAATATGTCGCGCGCCGTCACCGCGCCGACATGGCGGATGCCCAGCCCGAACAGCAGGCGCGCCGAATCGGGCGTGCGCTTGTTTTCCACCGCCGCCAACAGGTTGTCGACAGACTTGTCCTGCCACCCCTCAAGGCTCAGGATCGCCGCGCGCCGGTCTTTCAATCGGAAGATGTCGGCGGGGCTTTCCAGCCAGCCCAGCGCGAAGAACTCGTCGATGGTCTTCTCGCCCAGCCCCTCGATATCCAGCGCGCCGCGGCTGACGAAATGCTTCAGGCGCTCGGTCCGCTGGGCGGGGCAGATGAGGCCGCCGGTGCAGCGCACGTCGACCTCGCCCTCCTCGGCCACCGCCTCGCTGCCGCATTCGGGGCAATGGTCGGGGAAGGGGAAGGGCGGGCGGTCTTCGTCTCGCGTCAGGTTCTCGACCACCTGCGGGATCACGTCGCCCGCGCGCTGGATCACCACGCGGTCGCCGGGGCGCACGCCCAGCCGCGCAATCTCGTCCCGGTTGTGCAGCGTGACATTGGTGACGGTGACGCCGCCGACCAGCACCGGGGCAAGGCGGCCCACCGGAGTCAGCTTGCCGGTGCGCCCGACCTGTATGTCGATGCTTTCCAGCACCGTCTCGGCCCGCTCCGCCGGAAACTTGCGCGCCAGCGCCCAGCGCGGCGCCTTGGCGACGAAGCCCAGGCGCTGCTGCCAGTCCAGCCGGTCGATCTTGTAGACGACGCCGTCGATTTCATAGGGCAGGCCCGCCCGCCCCTCGGCAATCGCGTTGTAGGCGGCGAGCATCTCGTCCAGCGAATGGCAGATGCGGAAATCGGGCGAGACGGGCAGGCCCCAGCCTTGAAGCGCCTTCACCACATCGTGCTGCGTTTCGCCCGGAACGTCGCTGGCCGCGCCCCAGCCATGCGCCCAGAAGCGCAAGGGGCGTTTCGCGGTGACGCTCGCGTCCTTCTGGCGCAGCGATCCGGCGGCGGCATTGCGCGGATTGGCGAACTGGCGGACGGCTTCGGGGTCGAACGTCTCGCCCTTCGCCTCGGCCTTGCTGCGCGCCTCTTCCATCAGCGCTTCGTTCAGCGCGGTGAAGGCGGCGCGTTCCATATAGACTTCGCCGCGCACCTCGAACAATTCAGGCACATCGCCCTTCAGCTGCTGCGGAATGTCAGGGATATGCGCGACATTGGCGGTGACGTCCTCGCCCACCTGCCCGTCGCCGCGCGTGGCGGCGCGCACCAGCCTCCCCCCTTCATAGCGCAGCGAACAGGACAGTCCGTCGATCTTGTCCTCGGCGGTGACGGCCACCGGCTCGTCGGCATCCAGCGCCAGGAACCGGCGCACCCGCGCCACGAAATCGGCCACCTCCTCGTCGTCGAACGCATTGTCGAGGCTCATCATCCGAACCTCGTGGCGAACCTTCGACAGCGGCGAGGCGGCGATTTCGTGCCCCACCTCCTGCGACGGGCTGTCGGCGCGCACCAGATGCGGGAACGCCGCCTCCAGCTCGGCATTGCGGCGCACCAGCGCGTCATATTCCGCGTCCGAAATCTCGGGCGCATCGTCAGCATGATAGAGCCGGTTGTGCCGGCCGATCTGGCGCGCCAGCCGCATCAACTCGTTCGCGGCTTCCGCTTCGGTGATTCCGTCCAGCGTCACGCTTTTTCGCCCTTTTGCTTGTTCCATGCTATCCCGCCGGCAGGGGCGCGGATGATCTGGGGGGACTGTTAGCATGACGGACCGGATTCTGAAGGCGCTGATGAGCGCAATCGTCGGACTTATCGCGCTGCTTTATGTCGCGCATAATCTGGCGAATGTCGGCGCGGCCTATGATTTCTTCACCTACACCACCAGCCACGCGGACCAAGAGGCCTATCCGGTCACGCTGCTGCCGGTGCCGCCGCCGTTCGTGATCGTGATCGCCATGGGGCTGGTCTTCACGCTGGAAATCGCCGCCGGTCTGCTGTGCCTGTATGGCGCGTGGCACCTGTTCGCGCTGCGCCGCGCCGATGCTGCCGCCTTCGAAGCCGGCAAGAGATGGGCGAAGATCGGCCTCGGCTGCGCGGTGCTGAACTGGTGGGGCCTGTTTCAGGGGATCGCGATCGCGGGCTATCAACTGTGGCAGATGCCGCTGGGCGAAGGGCCGATGATGGGGTCGTGGATCTATGGCGGGATCGCGATGATGGTCCTGATCTACATCGGCCAGCGCGGGGATTAGGGCCTTACCCGGCCGCCATCTCGAATGCCTCTATCCGCCATTCCTCGTCCTCGGCCCCGGCGATCCATTCCTGCATCCAGTCGTGTTCCCACAAGGCTTCCATGTATGTCTCGGCAAACTGCGGAACGCCGACGCCATAGGTGATGAAACGGCTGACAACCGGCGCGTAAAAGATGTCCGCAGCCGAATAGCCGCCGAACAGGAACGGCCCGCCCGATCCGAAGCGCGAGCGCGCCTCGGCCCATAGCGACAATATCCGCACGATATTGCCCCTCGCCTCGTCGCCCAGGGCTATCCCTTCGACCCGGCGGCGCACGTTCATCGGCATCTCGCGCCGCAGCGGCAGATAGGAACTGTGCATTTCGGCGACCATCGACCGGCACAGGCCGCGCGCGACCGGATCCTTGGGCCAGAACCGGCTCTCGCCCCCGGCGGCCTTGTTGGCGGTGCGGCATTGCTCGCGCACCTTGTCGTCGAGATATTCCATGATCGCCAGGCTGTCCCAGATGACGACCTCGCCGTCCCACAGGATCGGCACCTTGCCGCTGGACGGCTGAACGTCGGCCCAGCCCTTCTTGGCGTCTTCCCATTCCTCACCGCTGATATTGACGGTGATCTCCTCGAACGAGAGGCCGGACTGCTTCGCCGCGAGCCACCCGCGCAGCGACCAGCTGGAATAGTTCTTGTTGCCGATGATGAGTTTCATGAACGGCGGATTAAACCCGCGCGCTCGTTAAGTCGAGCGGTCAGAAGCCCGTCGGCCCGATCCCGCCGGCTTTCTCCCGCGTTCAGGCGGATCTGACGAAATAGCCGATGACCGCCCAGCCCGTTTCTTCCTTCGCAAGCGTCACGACCTCGACCGCTTCGGGCATCGTCTCGAACGCCGTGGCGAATTGCAGCACGACATAGTCGCCATCGGGCGCGCCGGGCAGGCTCTCGGCGGGCTCGGCATTTAGAAACGCGCGCGAAACGACGCCGCCTAGCTGCTCGCGCACCGGCCGCAACTGATGCGTCCATCGGCCCGAGGTGATTTCGGACCGGAACAACAGGCCCGCCTGCTGCCAGCTTTCCTCCCACTGCCCGTTGTCGATCAGGGCCAGCCATTCCCGCGCGGCAGCGGCAGAAGCCGGTTCGGCCATGACCGAAGGCGCGGGCGGGGCATCGGGCTGGGCGGAGCCGCCGACCGAAAGGGAGAGTGCAAGGGCAGCGAATACAAGCGACATGATGATCCTTTTCCGGAGGAGACGGCGCGACCATAGGGGCGCAGCGAAATTGTTTCCAGCGCAGTAGCCGCCGCTTGGGGCTTGCGCCGCGCGCCGCGATACGCAAAAGCCGCGCGCAGGCCCGCGTGCGACGACACGGCGGCCACGACAAGAGGATGCCTGGCCGTTTCGTGATGCGAAGGACGCCATGCAGCAGTCGACCGACACCAGTTTCCCGCCTTCCGGCCCCGTAGCCCAGCCCGCCTCGCACCCCGCGGCACGCGACGGCACGCGCCATTCGCTGGCAGAGGACTGCTATGCCATCGTGATCGGCAGCAGCATGATCGCCTTTGCCGTGGTGCTGCTGAAACAGGCGGGGCTGGTGACGGGCGGCATGGCTGGCGTGGCGCTGCTGGCGTCCTATCTGCTGCCGGTCCCGGCCACGACCCTGTTCATCGTCATCAACATCCCGTTCTTCTTCTTGGCCGCGCGGGTCATGGGGCGCGCCTTTGCGCTTAAGACGCTGCTCGCCAATGTGGCGATCATGGTGCTGGGCATGGTCTTGCCATGGGGCATCGTGACCGAAAGGGTGGACCCGGTGTTCGCCGCGCTGCTGGGCGGCTGGATGGCGGGGCTGGGGATCTTGTCGCTGGCGCGCCACGGCGCGGGCGTGGGCGGTTCGGGCATCGTGGCGCTGGCGCTGATGAAGACGAAGGGCTGGAACGCGGGCCGCACACAGATGATCGGCGACGCGGTGATCGTCACGGCCTCGCTCGTCACACTGGACTGGCGCGCGTTTTTTGTGTCGATCCTGTCGGCGCTCGCGATCAATTCGATCCTGATGGTGAACCACCGTCCCGGCCGCTACGTCGGCCATTAGGCGGTGCGGACAAATTCGAATGTCCGCTGACGGCCTGATTGCGGTTATGATTGTTCGACAGGTTCAATGTCTGAAATCGGGTGGGTAGCCGCCGCTTGCGATGTTAGGATCAAGTGATGAAGCCCGGTTCGTTCGCTCATAAAAACGCTCGCTTCCTCCGAGGCTATGGTCGAATTTTCATACCGATTTGGCTGGCAGTCGCTGGGCTAGGCGCAATCGTTGCTGCCGCTGACTCCTTCTTGGAGTTTGGGTTGGGGTACGATTGGAATGACGCAAAAACCGGCCTGATACTGTTCGGTTGTGGGATCCCATTTTGGTTTGTTTGGCAAGGCGCTTTGACACTTTACGAGCGGCTCAACGAGATAATGTTTGGACCTGACCCCTACAAGAAAGACGATTAAGTCCGCAAATACGGTCGTTAGCTGCCATCGGCGAGCGATGTTTGCAAACGTCAGCTTTCACCCGATCTCAGCCGTCAAACCGGTAATGAATTTTGCCCACGCGCCTACGTCGCCCGCCAGACGTGCAGCGGATCAGATCTCCGCGCTCTCCAGCACAAAGCCGCGCAGTTCGGCGATGCCCATGCCCTTTTCGGCGGAGGTCACCGAAAGCTCGGGGTAGGCGCCCGAATGCTTGCGCGCTTCGGCCAGGGTGCGGGCGGTGACCTCTTCCAGCTCGCTCGCCTTGATCTTGTCCGCCTTGGTCAGGACGATGCGATAGGACACCGCCGCGGTGTCGAGCATCTCCATGATCTCGTGGTCCACCGGCTTGATGCCGTGGCGCGCGTCGATCAGCAGCAGCGTGCGTTTCAGCACCTGCCGCCCGCGCAGATAGTCGTTCACCAGGAAACGCCATTTCTTCACGACCGCCAGCGGCGCCTTGGCAAAGCCGTATCCGGGCATGTCGACCAGCCGGAACTGCACCGGTCCGCTCTCGCCCCCGCCGACGTCGAAATAGTTCAATTCCTGCGTGCGCCCCGGCGTGACCGATGTGCGCGCGATCGCCTTGCGCCCCGTCAGCGCGTTGAGCAGCGACGACTTGCCCACGTTCGATCGCCCCGCAAAGGCGATTTCCGGCACCGTCGGTTCGGGCAGGAACTTCAGCTGCGGCGCGCTGAGCAGGAAACTGACGGGGCCCGAGAACAGCTTGCGCGCGCGTTCTTCATATTCGGCGCGGAGGTCCTGTTCTTCGGGCGTCAGATCCTCGCTCACGCCTTGGCCTTCGCTTCTTCGGCCTTGCGCTTCTTCTCTTCCGCGTCCTTCGCCGCCAGCTCCTTCAGTTGCGGGTGGCGCGAATAGAGATATTTCTGCTGCGCGATGGTCAGCGTGTTGGAGGTGATCCAGTAGATCAGCAGACCCGCCGCAAAGGGCGCCATCACGAACATCAGCACCCAGGGCATGATCATGAAGATCTGCTGCTGCGCCGGATCCATCTGCGCGGGGTTCAGCTTGAACTGCAGGAACATGGTCAGGCCCAGCAGCAGCGCCAGCACGCCGATCGCGAGGAAGCCGGGCGGCTGGAAGTCGAGCAGGCCGAACAGGTTCAGGATATGCAGCGGATCGGGCGCGGACAGATCCTTGATCCACAGCACGAAGGGCTGGTGGCGCATATCGATGGCGATCAGCAGCACCTTGTAGAGCGCAAAGAAGACCGGGATCTGCAGGAACATCGGAAGGCAGCCCGCCAGCGGGTTCACCTTCTCTTCCTTGTAGAGCTTCATCATCTCCTGCTGAAGCGTCTGCTTGTCGTCCTTGTACCGCTCCTGCAGGCCCTTCATCTTGGGCTGCAGCGCGCGCATCGCGGCCATGCTTGCGAACTGCTTCTGCGCGATGGGGAACATGATGCCGCGCACGATCAGCGTCAGCAGGATGATCGCCACGCCGAAATTGCCGACCGCGCTGTTCAGCGCCTTCAAAAGCCACAGGATCGGCTTTTCGAACCAGCGGAACCAGCCCCAGTCGATCGCCAGGCTGAAGCGGTCAATGCCCTGCGCCTCATAGGCCTCCAGAACGTCGCTTTCCTTGGCGCCCGCGAACAGCCGCGTGGTGCGCGACACCTGCTTGCCCGGCTGGACGGTGACGGGATCGTAGATCAGGTCGGCGCGGTAATGCTTGTCGCCCAGCGCGCGGAACGATCCGTCGGCGGACGCGGTCTCTTCGGGCACCAGCGCCGACAGCCAGTAGATGTCGGTAAATCCCAGCCATTCCGAGCTTCCCTCGGCAGGGATCACCTTGGTCTCGTCCAGATCGTCGTAGTCGGTGCCGAAATCGACCGAATTGTCGACATCGGCGATGGGGCCGGACTGCACGTTCCAGATGTCGCTGCTGGCGGTGCGGCTGGTGCGGTTGATAAAGCCATAGGGCTGTACCGCGACTGGCCCGTCGCCGGTGTTCGCCACCGTCTGCGTGGCGGTGATCAGGTAATTGTCGTCGACCTCGAAACGGATCGCGAAACGCTGGCCCGAACCGTTGTTCCAGCTGAGCGTCACCGGGCTGTCCGGGGTGAGCGGACCGCCTTCGGATTGCCACACGGTATCGGGACCGGGGACCGACACGCCTTCTCCGACCCAGCCGAACTGGGTGAAGTATTGCGCCGGCGTGCCATTGGGCGAGAACAGGCGGACGGGCGGCGAATCCCTGTCGACCGTCTGGCGGTGGCGGGTCAGCGTCAGATCGTCGATGCGCGCGCCGACCGGATTGATCGATCCCTCCACCGCGGGCGCCGCGATGGCGACGCGGCCCGCATCGGCTAGCTGGGTTTCAAGATCGCGCTCTTCTTCCTCAATATCGGCGGCGGACGTCAGCCCGCCCTCGCGATTGCGGCCGCGGGGCGCAGGTTCGTCCGCGTCGGCGGCGGCCTGCGCGGCATTCTGCGCCTCTACCGCGGGCTGCGGATAGAAATACTGCATGGCCGAATCCCAGCCGAACAGCAGCAAGGCCACGAGGACCAGTGCGACCAAGATATTGCGCTGGTTTTCCAAAATCCCAATCCAGTCGATCTAAAATTCAGGCGCCGCGAAACCGGGCGCACGTCCAAACTGTTCGAGGCCTGCCGATCCGGTCAGGGAACCGGATCGTGGCCACACCCGCCCCAAGGGTGGCAGCGCAATAGTCGCTTCGTCGCCAGCCATCCACCCTTAATCGTGCCATGCCTGCGCAGCGCCTGGATCGCATATTCCGAACACGACGGCGTAAAGCGGCACGAGGGCGGCAGGATCATCGAGGGACCAAGCTGCCACGCGCGGGCGAGGGCAATGAAAACATATTTCACCGTTTCGGCCCCTTGCGTCCCGGATTTCTCTTGCGCGGCGGATCGCCCTTGCCTTCGCGCGCGCGGGTGAGGGCGGCGCGCAGTTCCTCGCGCAATTGGGTGAAATCGCGTTCCACCCCGCCATCGCGGCCGATCAGCACGTGATCGTGACCGGCAAGGCCGTGCACGGGCAGTTCGGCGCGCAGCAATTCGCGAAAGCGCCGCTTCATCCGGTTGCGCACGACCGCATTGCCGATCTTCTTCGTCACCGTAATGCCGAAGCGCATGGGCGAATCGTCCAGCCCGTTGGGCCGCGCCAGCAGCACGAAACCCGGCCGCGCGACGCGCAGACCCTTGTTCGCCGCCAGAAAGTCGCGGCGCTTGCGGATGACGCTGGGAGCAGGCGCAGGGGGCATGGGCACGAATTTAAACCCGCGAAGCGCAAACGCAAAACGCCGGCTCGGGCGGACCCGGCCGGCGCTTTGCTGATCTCGCGAATCGCGTGAGCTAAGGCTCGAAAGCCTCAGGCGCTCAGCTTCTTGCGGCCGCGGGCACGGCGCGCACGCAGCACGTTGCGGCCACCGGGGGTGGCGCTGCGGGTGCGGAAACCGTGGCGGCGCTTACGCACGAGATTGCTCGGCTGAAAAGTGCGCTTCATGGTGAAATTCCCAAATCCGAAAACTGTGTTCCGACACCGCCAGGGGAATATCCCGCACAGTGCCAACAAAAAGGGCCGCCCGTACAAGAGGCAGCCTCTGCTGGGGCGCGGTTACTGGCGTTGCAGCTGTGAGTCAAGCGGCAAGCGGGCTGGACAGCGCCGCCGGTGCTGATTCATAGCCATGGGCCAAAGGGTCGCAAGGAAATACATCAATCATGGTCGCGCTGGTGCAGACGGTGGCCTATCTGGGCCTCGAGGTTCGCCGCGTGGAAGTCCAATGCCAGCTGGCATCGGGGCTTCCCGCTTTCCAGATCGTAGGCCTGCCCGACAAGGCCGTGGGCGAAAGCCGCGAACGCGTCCGCGCCGCGCTGGCCGCGATGGGCCTTGCCCTGCCGCCCAAGCGCATCACCGTCAACATGTCGCCCGCCGACCTGCCCAAGGAGGGATCGCATTTCGACCTTCCCATCGCATTGGCGCTGCTGGCGGCGATGGGCGTCACCGATGGCGAGCAGCTTGTCGATTACGTCGCGGTGGGCGAACTGGCACTGGACGGTCGCATCGTGGCCTCGTCCGGCGTGCTGCCTGCCGCGATCCACGCGGCGAGCGAGGACAAGGCGCTGATCTGCCCCGCCGCGCAAGGGGCCGAGGCACGCTGGGCGAGCGAGACCGCCGTGGTCGCCGCGCCCGATCTCGTCAGCCTGCTCAACCATCTCAAAGGCGTCCAGCAATTGCCGCTGCCCGAAAAGGGCGAACTGGCCGAGCGCGCCCATGGCCCCGACCTCAAACAGGTGAAGGGCCAGGAAACCGCCAAGCGCGCATTGGAAATAGCGGCGGCGGGCGGTCACAACCTGCTAACTTAGTAGGCCACAAGACCCATTAGTCGACGATTTTGAACTCCTGTTGGAACGTGCCGAAATGGATGAAGAGGCGCTGAGTGCGCCCAATCCGTCTTTGACCCTCGGGTACTCCTAAATACCGGCGGGCGGCATTTTCACAGTCGATAGCCAACCCACGCAGTTCGCCGATGCACTCTGATTCAATGCCTGCCCTTAATTCATCCCACTCCCTGAGCTTATTATCTTCGGGAAGGGGGTGGGCGCGAATGTCTGTCGCAAGCCGCTCCCATCTTCTAAGCCATTCTCCATGTCGCGCACCGGCAAGGCCGAACGAGAAGATAACCTGCAGAATGGTGATGAAGGTGACCGAAAGCGCCGCAGCACGACCGAGCCATTGCGGGCTCTGATCCAATAGGGCGACGAACGCGCCTGCGCCGCAAACCAGAACCAGCGCCGTCAGGAGTTTGTCTAAATTGATAAGAAAGGCAGCCCTTCGGCGATGATAGCGTGCTGAATATTCAGCACGAAACGCCAAGCGATACCTTTCATCAAGTCGCTCTTCTTCCGTCATTTCTTCTTAGGTCGATCTGGTGGCTTGATCTCAGAAGTTATTTTTGTCGCTTGATTCCTGACACGCTTGTATTCGAGTTTGACCCCATCATTTAGCCGCTGAATGATGACTTTCGAACTGCTTCTGTCATCCTTGGTTTTTTTCGTCATTCGCCTGCCCCTCAGAACTCCAAATCACGCTATCAGGATCCCCTGCGCGGACAATCTCCCAACGGGTAAAACCGATAAGATTAGACACGTGTGGTGAGATCTTCCCACTGGCGAGATCGATAAATCCAGCACGGAAACCTCGGCCTCCGAGTACAGGGCAATAGAGCCCCGCATCGCTTACGAAAATCCGAGCATCCACGCCGTCTGTCGCTGCTGAAGTTTCATCTACTCTAGCCACTGCATCTTCAAGGATTAGGGCCCACCCCGGGAAATGCGACTGGTAAATGCCGACTCCCACGCTTCCCGGCGATGCGTCATATTGCAGCGGAATAACCTGTCGCTGATCGGCACCTCTCTCCTGCGTAGAATCGCCGGAGATACACAGGACGCCCTGACCGGCATTTAAGTGGTAAAAGAGCGTCCCCGGTTGCAAATCTTCAACTCGAACAATCTTCGGAACTTCTACGTTCATCCCATCCTCCGCTAACACTGATAGCCTTTTCAAACGATTGGCCTTCCGGCAAGATAGCCTTGAGCGATTTTCGTGAAAAAAGCAGGGCAACAGACAACTGCCCCTCTTCAACGCCCGCTAAAGCCAAGCCATCAGCGTTGGGCTGGCGGGATTAGATCAGTCTATCTGAGGGCTGGGCGTGCAAGCTTCGGTCCCTTAGACCCTCTGACAGTACCTGCTGACGGTCGCGGTCGAGATCCCGAACTGCTTCGCGGTCTGGGCGATGCTAGCAGCATTGGCTTTGCGCCACACAGTGACTTCGACTGGATCGGCTGCAGGAAGACGGCCTAGGCTCGCCTTGCCCCTGTGGGTCTTGCCGGTTTCCGCGAGAGACCTTCGGGCCTCTTCCCGTCCCGCTGCGGTCCTTTCAGCGATCCGGCGGCGCTCCATGTCGGCCACCTGCGCTAGAACAGCCAGGACGAGTTCACCCACGCCCCTGCCAATCGGCCCAAGGCCATGAATGTCTACGGTGACCCCGGCGTCCAGCAGGCGGCGGACGGTGGCCTGTACGTCGAGAGCATCGCGGCCCAGCCGGTCCACTGCATAGACGCAGACGGTGTCACCCTCGCGCACATAGGCAAGGAGGTCGGAGAAGCCGGGACGGTTGGCGGCAAGCGTTGCGCCGCTCACGCCCTCGTCGGAGAACTCCCTGTCGAAGGTGCCACCCATGGCACCCCGCTGGGACGCAATGGACTGATCGGCGGTGCTGACGCGGTAATAGGCGATGCGGGTCATATGGCGGTCTCCATCAGAAGTTACCGCCGCCATATGAGGCATGCCTCACAATGCGTCAAGGTATCTTGTGATGGAAAAGTGCAGGGCCGTTTGGCCGTACCTCACAAGGATCAAGTTTTGAGGGAGGGGTGATGCTGATGGATAAAGCTGCCCTTCATCAATTCACCGCAGAAACGACTCGTTTGGAGTCAAACAGGCCATTGGTACCGTTTGGCCGATAGATCGCTGCGCGGGTCCGTGCCAGCCAATCCCCTCCACAAACGAAGAGAAGACCGTGACGAACGAACGACAGGCAAGGCGTGACGCGGATGAAATCGAAGGCAAGGCGGCTGCAGTGCATGAACGGCTAGGCCGCTTGCTGGGTGTAGCTACCTCCCCCGAATGAAACGCCACCGGAGCAACCGAGGGAACGCTGCCCGCGATCATGGGGCGCTCAACCTCGGTGGCTCCGGTAGCTCCCGGCGGACCCCCGCCCCATGGGGGGACACGCGGGCTTGTAACGTACGATATGCAGCTTCGGATTTTTGCAGCAAAACTAACCGGCCGCTAAGGCCGCCAGCATCCACGCCGGTGACCAGTCGCCGAATGCTTCGCCGAAGGCGTCGTCATTGTCGTCCTCGGGTTCGCTATCGGGGTGCTGCAAGGCCTCAATGGGGCGCGGGGGCGGCAAGGTAAGCCATGACTGCTTCATTTGACGGGTGCGTTCGAAAGTGGGCGTGGCCTGCTCAAGGATGCGGACAGCACCGGCGGCGGCTTCATATGTCTTGCAGGACTTGGCAGCGCGTCTGCATGCCTCGCGTTCGGCATGACGGCAGGCAAGCTCCCCGATAGAAATGAACCCTGCGGTGTCTTTTACGCGGATGCGGTGGCTGCCCTGCGGAGATGACTTCACAGCCTGCAAGGCTCTTGTGGACCTTCCGCGTTTCATCGCTGCCCAGATGTCATCCCGCACCGATGCCTCCCGTTCCCCTCGCTCTGCCTGCTGGGCTTCAAGCTTTGCTGCGCGCTGGGCAGCTCGGCAATCCTTGCAGCTGCGGCGATAGCCGCCTCTATGCTGGCGTTCGAAAGCATCCAGCGGCTTGGTCTCGTCGCATGATTTGCATGTCTGAAAATCGGTCATTGGCAGGGCTTTTTCTGGAGGTGGAATAGGGCGCGGGTATGATGACCCTCGGGAGCGACAGACCTTTCGGAAATGTCGCCCCTTCGGGGTCATTTTGGACCCTAGCGGGGCCGTTCAGCGATTAGCTGCAGTTGCTTTCGACCGGCACCGGACCTCGTAGAGAGGACAAGCGGTGATGGTGCATGCTTCCACCTGCTGACGCCAGCCGCCGGGTTCTGCATCGTCGTAGATACAGTCACGGCATTTGGCGTCGATGGAGGCACGGAGCGAGCGGCTGGCCACTATCCGCCTTTCATCAGTCCGTAGTCCTTCCGCCAGTCCCTTTCGGGTGGCGGGGACACGGAAGCCGGTTTGGCCGGTTCGGGGCTAGCTGCCGGGGTGCTGGCGGCGACCGAGGGGGCCACGGGTTCGTCCTGCTCGAGCGGAACGCTTTCCCGACCAATGACGCGCAGTGGCTCGCCCTTGCAGATGATGCGCATGCCGCCGGGCGTCACCGAAACGGTCTGCCGGTGCCGCTCGGCATAGAAGGCGGAGCCGGGGCGGTCGGGGTCCGTGATAGCAGGCGGCGTCTTCATCCGCTTCGGCATGATGTGCCGGGGCTTTCGGCCTCGCATCAACGGACCTCATTCTTCAGAATGTTTGCCCTGGACCTTGCCCGCTCCTTAATCCGGTCTTCCCGCACCATCTGACGGGCAAGCGTTTCGACCTCTTCTGCATCCTTGCGGGCATCGTCGATGGCCTTCAGGGCCTTGGCGGATTCTTGCGCTGCCTCGTGCATCCGCTTCATGCCTTCGACACCATAGGTGCCGTCGTCCTTGACCAGCAGGAGCCGGTGACGACGGAGGCTACGGATATGGGCGGCATAAGCATCGCGCCGGGTCTGGGGCAGGAAGGGGACTTCCACAGGCTCGTTCTTGCCCGTTTCCTCGTTGTACTCGGTACGAAAGACAACGCGGTCAATCTGCTCCTGATAGGTCGCCATCTCACGTTCGATGTCGAGAACCTGACGGGCAACCAGAGCCTGCTCCTTATGATACGGCAGAGCGTCATCGCTTACGCCGACCCAAGCGCGCTGGCGGGCCGCGACCTCACGCATCTTCGCGAGGACGAGCTTAGATTCCTGCTCGTCCCTTTGCTCTGGCGGCAGGTCGCGGAGAGCGGCCAAGATCTCGTGCCGGTCGTCTTCGTGCAGAACCTTGACCGTCGGAGGCGAAAAGCGGGTGCCCGGTGCGACCTTCACGGGACCGGGTACGTCGTCAAAAGGATCCATCTTGTAGATCCGGTCGAGGTAGGGGGTCAGTTCGGGGTCGGCATTCTGGACGCGGGGCTGCGGGTTGCCGATGTTATCGACCACGGCGCGCATGCCGGTGTCGCTGGAAGTTTCGTTATCAGCCATTGATTGGCCTTTCGTGTCTGATTGTGTTGGGGCAGCGGCGTGAGGCCGCATGGGGCTGGCTCGGCGCTCCTGCTGGAGACCGAGGGAGGACAGAAGCGAACGTGGAAACGTTTCTCTGTCCAAGGGTATGGGTTATTCGGGAATGGGGGTGAGACAGGGATGGCCGGTAGCGGCCGAAGCCTTTCGCTTCTGCAGGTGCCCCGAAGGATCCTTTAGGAATCCCTCATGGTCCCTTACCTGTATCTCCACCCTCCAAGGGTATGGGTTAATTGCGGAATGGCGGGAGACGAACCGCTGAAACGCTTCTCTGTCCATGGGTGAGGGTCATTTAGAACGCTAGGAGTTTTGCGAGCTTTTGGCATCAAGGTCGAACTCGCGCAGCTTGCCATCATCGGCTGCGGCTGACACACTTACGCGATCAGTACGGGGGGAAAGCATGAGACTTTCAAAAATGAACTTGGTCGCGGCGTCTGTGGCCATTGCAGGCGTGTTAGCGACATCGGCTCATGCGCAGAGCATGCAACAACTATTGAAGCGAAAATACGACATTCAAGAGCAGCAAGCCAAGGCTGCTCAGGCCGCTGCGGATGCGGAGCGGGCGAGAGTCGAATCTTCTAATCGTGCCACCAGCGGTACACCGGCACCTAGCGGCACATATTCCAACCTCCCGACCGGGGACCCACTAGAAGGGACAGACGCGACCTCCTGTAAGCTTGCCAATGGCGCTGGGATTAAGGTTAGCGGTACGATCCGCACCGCTCCGGGAAGTGCTACTAAGTGCGATTGATCAGTTTGCATCACCGCCGGAGCTTCCAAGTCAGTCGCTAAAATGACCATGGCCTGACGTCATAATTTGGAGACGAGGCCGAAAGGGGACCGGAGGCGCCGGACGGGCTAGCCCTGTCCAAAATGACGGCAGGACGCGGTCATTTCCTATGGCATGGCATGGACCAGCCCGGCACCTCTTGGCCTCCGGCGGATCAATCAACCCAAGCGAACATCATCGCAGTTTCACCGCCTTGCCGCCAATGGAACCGCAGGAACCCCGTCCGGTAATCGACGGTGACCCTTTCGAACAGTGTCCGCAGGGCAGCATTTATCTGACCGACGTTGACAGGTTCCGCGGACCCATGCGCCTCAGGTTCAATGGCTTCGGCTAGGGCCTCAAGTCTGGCAATGACCAGCCCGTGATCTGCCATGGCCCGCTGATGCTCCACCTCGTCAAGGTCGGCACGGTAGGAGGCGAGCGCAGCCTCAAGAGCGCGGCGACGAACTCTCAGAACGTGAGAGGGGCTCCGTTCGTATGCACGCCGAACCTCGTCCAGTTCTAGCTCGGTCGCGTCGATTGTCCCTGTCAGATCCTGATGGTCACAATCCAATCCCGCGCCCGCGCTTCCAGCCGGAACGTCAACCATTAGCGATCGCCAGTTGGACAGGAGCTTGTCCTGCACCTCGTCGAGGTTGACTGACCGGTAAGCGTGACTGGCAGCGCCGACCTTAGCCTTCGTGCAGACCAGCTTCGGCTTGCCCCCTTTCGGACCCTTGCCCTTGTTGACCCGTGTCATTGACGAGCCACACTCGGGGCAGCGGGCCAATCCGGCAAAGACATTTGTCAGAGGCGCTTTAGCGCCCCTGCCACGAACTGCTGGAGCCTTGCCGTCCTTCAAGGCCCTGACCGCCATCCAATCCGCTTCGGAGATGACCGCCGGGAAGGCTTCAGGGATTGGCTGCTCCAGCCGACGGAGCCGCTTGCCGTCGCTGTGATCGATGCGGCCCGGAACAAGGGTGCCAATGACTGCCGGGCTGCGGAGGATCTTTGCGATAGTGGACCGATGCCACATCTTACCCCGCCCCATGACAGGGATACCTTCGGCGTTGAGTGTTTGCGCTATCTTGTTTTCGCCCATGCCGCCGAGCGTCAGGCCAAAGATCCGGCGCACAGCATCAGCGTTCGGCTGTAACTCGCGCCAGCCCTCCGAGGTCCATTGGAGCCAAGAGGGGCCTTTTGACGTCAGTTTGTCGTCGCGCCCATCGCGCACCCGCTGCCGCTTTTCGGCCCAAGCAGCCGAAAGGCGCTGTCCCTTCACCTTGCTTTCTTCGTGTGCACGCCAAGAGACCATGAGGGCAATCAGGAGCGCCGTGGGGTCGTTGTCCAGCCGGTCGGCGTCATATTCCTGCCCGTCGCTTAGGGTCGCTACAATGACGCCTGCGTCGACGATGTCGTCAAGGAGCCGTGAGACCCGGCGAGGTGTCATGCGGCTGACGCGGTCCAAGCTCTCGACGATTAGAAAGGAGCCGGATGGGATGAGGCCGGTACGGCAGGCGGTGAGGAACCCGCCCAGCCCCTTGTCTTCCCCGGTGTTCGCGCCGCGATAGGCGGAGACCCCGAGGTCATTAAGGGTGAGGCGCTCATCAAGCGCGAGAGGTGCAAGGCCGTCTCTCGTCCGCTCGATATTCTTTCGCTCCAACCAGCGCAGCACCCCGTCGTACTGGCGGCGGCGGCTATCGCCCTCGGCCTGCTCAGGGGTGGAGAAACGGGTGTAGCTATAGACGCGGGGGGCGGCTTCCATAGCCGCTAAAGGCGTAACAACTTGCGCGATGGCAGCTTGCATTTTCATGATCTCCTGTGGCTGGCGAAACGTTCCCTCGCCAATGGTGCGGGTTATTTCGGGTCCACAGACACACTAGGTGCTGATGGTCGGCCCGCCCGGCGCGGGCAAGTCGCTGATGGCCAGCTGCCTGCCCGGCATTCTGCCCGACCTCACGACCGAGGAAGTGCTCGAAATCTCGATGGTGCAATCGGTGGCGGGAATGCTGCAAGACGGCCGCATCAGCCGCGCGCGCCCGTTCCGCAGCCCGCATCATTCGGCCAGCATCGCGGCGCTGACGGGCGGCGGGCTCAAGATCCGTCCCGGCGAGGTCAGCCTGGCGCATCTGGGCGTGCTGTTCCTCGACGAATTGCCCGAATTTCAGCGGAACGCGCTCGATTCGCTGCGCCAGCCGCTGGAAACGGGCGAGGTCAGCGTCGCGCGCGCCAATGCGCATGTCACCTTTCCCGCGCGGGTCCAGCTGGTGGCGGCGATGAACCCGTGTCGCTGCGGCCATCTGGGTGATCCCGCGCTGGCCTGTTCGCGCGCGCCGAAATGCGCCGCCGATTACCAGAGCCGCGTCTCCGGCCCGCTGCTCGACCGCATCGACCTGCATGTCGAGGTGGAGCCGGTGTCCGCCCGCGACCTGGCCCTGCCGCCGCCCGGCGAAGGCAGCGCGGAAGTCGCCGCGCGCGTCCGGGCTGCGCGCGCGATCCAGACCGCAAGGCTGGAAGGCACGCCGATGCGCAACAATGCCGCGCTTGACGGAGAGGCGCTGGACCGCTTCGCCGCGCCGGACGAGGCGGGGCGCAAGCTGCTGATGGATGCGGCGGACAAGATGCGCCTGTCGGCCCGCGGCTTCACCCGCCTGCTGCGCGTTGCGCGCACCATCGCCGATCTGGCAGGTGCAGAGACGACGGGCCGCGCCCATGTGGCCGAGGCGCTGAGCTATCGCCGTCAGGCGCCGCGGGCCTAACCATGCTCTGAATGCGAACGGCTTGCCGTTCATGCTGGCGACCGGGCAGGCATTCGCGCGCCTACCAAGCCGCCCTTGCCCGTCCTCAGGGTAAACGCTGATTATTCGCTGCGCCCAATTGCTCCACTTTCCTGCCGTCGCCGCTCCCTCGCGGCGGACGCAGAATTCCGCCGTACGGAAAGCAGGAGCATGAAATGGCCAAGCAACCCAATATCCTCATCCTGTGGGGAGACGATATCGGTCAGTCGAACATCAGTTTCTTCACCAAGGGCATGATGGGCTACAAGACGCCCAATATCGACAGCATCGCCGAACAGGGCATGGCGTTCACCGACTATTACGCCGAGCAGAGCTGCACGGCGGGCCGCGCCAGTTTCATCATGGGGCAGAACGGCGTGCGCACGGGCCTGACCAAGGTCGGCATGCCGGGCGCCAAGGAAGGCATGCAAAAGGAAAACCCGACCATCGCGACCGTGCTGAAATCGGCCGGTTACGCGACCGGGCAGTTCGGCAAGAACCATCTGGGCGACCGCGACGAGCATCTGCCCACGATGCACGGGTTCGACGAGTTCTTCGGCAATCTCTACCACCTCAACGCCGAGGAAGAGCCGGAAAATCCCGACTATCCCAAGCCCGAGGATTTTCCCAATTTCCGCAAGAACTATGGCCCGCGCGGCGTGCTGCATTGCAAGGCCGACGGCAAGGGCGGCCAGACCATCGAGGATACCGGCCCGCTGACCAAGAAGCGGATGGAGACCATTGACGACGAGGCCTATGAAAAGGCCAGCGCCTTCATCCGCAAGGCGGTGAAAGACGATGTGCCCTTCTTCGTCTGGTTCAACACCACGCACATGCACTTCCGCACCCACTGCAAGCCCGAAAGCCGCGGGCAGGCCGGACGCTGGCAGAGCGAATATCACGACGTGATGATCGATCACGACAAGACCATCGGCCAGATGCTGAAGCTGCTGGACGAGCTGGGCGTCACCGACAACACCTTCGTGATGTATTCGACCGACAACGGCCCGCACCGCAACAGCTGGCCGGATGCCGGCACCACGCCGTTCCGCAGCGAAAAGAACACCAGCTGGGAAGGCGCCTATCGCGTCCCCGCCATGGTCAAGTGGCCGGGCCATATCGAACCGGGGCAGGTGTCGAACGACATCGTCTCGCACCTCGACTGGCTGCCCACCTTTGCCGAGATGGCCGGGATCGACGACATCACGGGCAAGCTGAAAAAGGGCCACGAGATGAATGGCCACAAGTACAAGGTCCATCTCGACGGTCATTCCATGGTGGGGCACCTGACCAAGGGCGAGAAATCCCCGCGCGAAGGCTTCATCTACTGGACCGACGAGGGCGAGGTCGCCGCGCTGCGTGTCGACAACTGGAAGGCGCTGTTCATGGAGCAGCGGTGCAGGGGCACGCTGGCGGTCTGGGGCGAGCCTTTCGTCACCGGGCGCATACCCAAGCTCTTCAACCTGCGCACCGACCCGTATGAGTTCGCGGATGTCACCTTGAACACCTATTGGGACTGGTATCTCGACCGCGCGTTCATTTTGGTGCCGATGCAGGGCATCATCGCCAAGTTCCTTGAAACGCTCAGGGAATTCCCGCCAAGCCAGAAGGCGGGCAGCTTCAACCTCGAAAAGGTGATGGCGACGATGACGGATGCGGCCTCGGGCAGCGCCTGACCGATCGGATCGCCGGATAAACGAACGGGCCCTGCCATCGGCGGGGCCCGTTTCCGTTTGGGCAACCGCCGTGGCCGGAGATTACTTCTGCAAGTTCGCCAGCGGCGCGGACATTTTCAGCGAAAAGCCCTTCTCGCCAAAATTCATCTCGACCTCGCCCTCGGGGTCGAGGCCGCGGTCGATCAGCCGCGTGCCAAGGCCCTTGCCCTTTGGCTGGACCGCGGGCGGGCCGCCGCGTTCGGTCCATTCCAGCGTCAGCCATTCCTTGCCTTCTTCGCAGCGGTGACGGCGGACGTGCAATTCGACCTCGCCGTCGGGATGCGACAGCGATCCGTATTTCATCGCATTGGTGCTCAGCTCGTGCAGGATCATCGACAGGTTCAGCACCGGGCGCGACGCCAGTTCGCAGTCCTGCCCGCTGACCTTCACGCGTTGTTCGATGCCCAGCTTTGAAAACACGCCCGTCGCCAGTTCCATCAGGCATCCCGACGCACGGCTGCGGCTGAGCAGAAGATCGTGCGCCGTTGCCATCGCGGCGATACGGCGGTTGAATTCGCGCACCGGGCCGGGATCGGGAATATCGCGCAGCGTGTGCCCGGCCACCGCCTGCACCAGCGCCAGCGTGTTCTTCAGCCGGTGGGCGATTTCCTCGTTCACCGTGTGCTGGTCGGTGACATCGGTGATGATGCCGACCAGCACGGGTGCCGCGCCATCCTCGCCCTCGACATAGCGGCCGCGCATCTCGACCCAGCGCAACTCGCCGTCATTGGCGCGCGTGATCTCATATTCCTCCACGACCTGGTGGTCGGGGTCGGTCTTGCTGCTTTCTTCCACCCTGACGTCGACCGGGATCCTGCGGCGCTCTCCGATGATGCTGCCATGGATCGTCTCGACATTGTCGAAACCGTAGATCCGGCAGAACTCGGGGCTGACCTTGACCATGCGGGTTTCGCAATTGAGCTCGAACGCGCCGACATTGCCCGCTTCCTCGGCAAGGCGCAGACGGTCGGTGGCGTTCTTCAGCACCTCGGTCTGCGATTTGTGACGCTCCGCCTCGCGCTGGGCGGCACGCACCGTCTTGCGCAGTTCCAGCTGGCTGATGGCCTGGTTCGCCAGCGATTTCAGGATCCGCCGCTGCGTGGGGTTCAGCCCGCCGGGCCGCCGCGCCTGGTCCAGCACGCACAGCATGCCGATGATCGCGCCCGAAGGCGTCACCAGCGGCGCCCCCGCATAGAACCGCACGCCGCCCGCCACGGTCACCAGCGGATTGTCCTTCGTGCGCGGATCGGCGGCAAGGTCGGGGATCACCAGGATCTCGTCGCTGTAGAGGCCGTGCGAACAGACCGACTGGTCGATCGGCGTCTGACAGGCGTCGAATCCGATTCGTGCCTTGAACCATTGCCGGTCGCTGTCGACCAGGCTGATCAGCGCGATGGGCGTTTCGCAGACCGTCTTCGCAATGAACACGATCTCGTCGAACGCGTCTTCTGCATCAGTATCAAGCACTTCGTAGTCGGCGAGTGCGCGTATCCGCTGCCGCTCATTCGCGGACGCCGCCTGTTCGGTCGCCGTCGGGCCTCGGGTGGTGTCGCCATACGCCATAGCTACCCCTTTCTAGCGACATCGGGCGGGCGGGGATACAGTCTTTGTTAATCTGTTGGACATCTTTAGCCTGTGTTTCCAACCAAGGCGCCGGATTGTCTGGAAAAAGCAGCGAAAGCCCATCATGATACGCCCCGGACGCCCGCTGCGGGCCTCTGCGTCTAAGGGGGAACGGGGATGGAAGCTTTTCTGATCGCGCTGATCGTGTTCATCGTCCTGCTGCTGATGACCAGCGTGCGGGTCGTGCGGCAGGGTCATGTCTATACGATCGAACGGCTGGGCCGCTATACCAAGCCCGCGCATCCCGGCATGCACCTGATCGTCCCGCTGGTCGACCGCGTGGGTCACAAGATCAACATGATGGAACAGGTGCTCGACATTCCGGGGCAGGAGATCATCACCAAGGACAACGCCATGGTCGGCGTCGACGCGGTGGTGTTCTTCCAGGTGCTCGACGCGGGCAAGGCGGCGTACGAGGTGTCGGGCCTGCAGAACGCGATCATGGCGCTGACCACCACCAATCTGCGCACTGTGATGGGCTCGATGGACCTCGACGAGACATTGTCGCAGCGCGACGACATCAATGCCAAGCTGCTATCGGTGGTCGATCACGCGACGTCGCCTTGGGGCATCAAGATCACGCGGGTCGAGATTAAGGACATCCGCCCACCGATAGACATTTCCGAGGCGATGGCCCGCCAGATGAAGGCCGAGCGCCTGAAGCGCGCCGAAATCCTCGAGGCGGAGGGCGACCGCGCCAGCGCCATCCTGCGCGCCGAGGGGCAGAAGCAATCCCGCATCCTGGAAGCCGAGGGCCGCAAGGAATCCGCCTTCCGCGATGCCGAGGCGCGCGAACGCCAGGCCATGGCGGAGGCAGAGGCAACCCGCGTGGTGTCCGAGGCGATCGCCTCATCCGGCACGCAGGCGCTCAACTATTTCGTCGCGCAGAAATATGTCGAGGCGGTCAGCGATTTTGCGACCAGCCCCAATGCCAAGACCATCCTGTTCCCGGTCGAGGCGACGCAGCTGATCGGCACGCTAGGCGGCATCGGCGAACTTGTGCGAGACGCGGTGACGCCGCCCGCGGGCACGGTCAAGACCGACGTTCCCCCGCCGCAACCACCACGCGGCACGTCGTCAGGCTCGCCCTATGTCGGCAGCGTGCCGCGTTCGGGTTAGGGGCTGAACGGCGATGGGCTTTTTCGACGGCATCGACCATGTGTGGCTCTGGCTGATCCTCGGCGCGGTGATGCTGACGGCGGAGCTGATCGCGCCGGGCTATTTCCTGATCTGGCTGGGGCTCGCCGCCTTTGCGACCGCGCTGGTGGCGGGGGTCGCCGATGTCGATTTTGCGATACAGGTCCTGACCTTCGCGGTGTTCTCGGGCTTTTCGGTGCTGGCCGCGCGGCACTGGCTGTCGCTCTATCCGATCGAGAGCAGCGATCCGCTGATGAACGACCGCGGCGGGCGGCTGGTGGGCGAAAGCGTGGTCGTCAGCCGCGCGATCGAAGGCGGCAGTGGACGCGTGCGCCACGGCGACAGCGAATGGATCGCGCGCGGCGACGATGCGGCGGTCGGCACGCGGCTGGTGGTGACGGGGCATGACGGGGCGGTCCTGCTTGTCGGCCCGCCGGACACTTCCCATATCCCCGGTTCACCCACGAACATCCCGCCCGCATTGCCCTGACGCATGGCCGGGCGGCGAAAGGAAAGTCCCCTCATGGCCGAGAAACTGGACCTGCCCGAAAGCGAATGGCGCGACCGGCTGACCCCCGAACAATATCACGTCCTGCGCGAAGGCGGGACCGAGCGGGCCTTTGCCGGCGCGCTCTATCACAATGACGAGGACGGGCTGTATCGCTGCGCCGGGTGCCATTCGCCGCTGTTCACCTCGGACACCAAGTACGAGAGCGGATCGGGCTGGCCCAGCTTTTTCCAGCCGATCAGTCCCGATGCGGTCAAGGAAATCCGCGACACCAGCCATGGCATGATCCGCACCGAAATCCGCTGCGCCACCTGCGACGGGCACCTGGGCCATGTCTTTCCCGACGGTCCGCAGCCGACCGGACAGCGCTATTGCATGAACAGCGTGGCGCTGGATTTCGATGCCGAGAGTTCCGACGGCGACGTGACGTCCTGAAAACCCCTACTACCCGAACCCAAAAAAGCCGAGGATGGATCGGCCCGCCCGCTTGAACGGGGCTGCGCCATGCGCAACCCTGTTCAGCATGGGTTCTGCTCGCATATCGCATGCCGCCGTCCGTTTGGACGGGGCCGCGGACAATGCGGTGCCGATGATGTGATAGGCGGGTAATGGCCAGTAACGGCAAGCGGCGGTCCTCGGGTTCGGGCAGGCGATCGCGCAATTCAGATCAACCGAAGAAGCGCTGGTGGCTGCGCATACTGGTGACGCTGCTGGGCATCGGCGTGCTGGCCGCGATCGGGCTGGTGATGGCGGTGTTCGTCACCATGCGTTCGCTCCCCAGCTATTCCACGCTGAAGGCCAGCGAGCATGGCCAGATGATCGTCGTGCGCGCGCGCGACGGGCGCGAACTGGTGTCAATCGGCCCCAGCTATGGCGAATGGCTCGACGCGCGAGAGATTCCCGATGTCATGAAGAACGCGATGATCGCGGTCGAGGATCGCCGTTTCTACGACCACTGGGGCGTCGATCCGGTCGGCGTCCTGCGCTCGATCATGGTGCGGGTGGAGCAGGGATACTGGCGGCAGGGCGGATCGACCATCACGCAGCAGCTGGCGCGCAACATCTTCCTCAACAACAACAAGACCTTCGACCGCAAGGTGCGCGAGGCGATCCTCGCGCTGGCGCTCGAACGGAAATTCTCGAAGGACCAGATCCTCGAGCTATATCTCAACAAGGTCTATTTCGGCGGCGGCGCCTATGGCGTCGATTCCGCCAGCCGCCTGTTCTTCAGCCATCCCGCGACCGAGCTGAAACCGGCCGAGGCTGCGATCATCGCAGGCCTCGTCAAGGCGCCCTCGCGCTATTCGCCCACCGCCGATGCCGATGCCGCCGTGTCGCGCGCGGCGATTGTGCTGCGCCTGATGGAGCAGGAAGGCTATATCAGCGCGTCCGAGGCCGCGAATATCGACGTCAGCACGGTCAAGCTCAAGGAAGACCACGGCCAGAACTCGGTGCGCTATTTCACCGACTGGGTGTTGCCGCAGCTCGACTTCCTGATCCCCGACAGTTTCGAACCGATCGAGGTGTGGACCACGCTGGACGTCGGCATGCAGCGCGCGGCGACCACCGCGATCAAGTCCAACGTGCCCGGCGGCGCGCAGGGGGCGCTGGTCAGCGTCGACCGCGACGGCGCAGTGCTCGCGCTGGTGGGCGGTACCGATTACGTCGAGACCAATTACAACCGCGCCACGCAGGCGCAGCGCCAGCCGGGCTCGGCGTGGAAATTGTTCGTCTATCTCGCCGCGCTCGAGGCAGGCTATACCCCCGACACGCCCGTCTATGACCGGCAGATCACCATCGACGGCTGGACCCCGCGCAATTCGGGCGGGACCTATGCGGGCAAGATCGACGTGCGCGCCGCCTTTGCCTATTCCAAGAACACGGTCGCGGCGCAGCTGGGCCAGTCGGTCGGTTTCGGCACGGTGGCCAGCATGGCGCGCCGCTTCGGCATCACCAGCCCAATCAGCACCTATCCCTCGATGGTGCTGGGCGCGTCGGAAGTGCGGCTGATCGACCTGACCGCGGCCTTCGCGGCGGTGCAGGCAGAGGGACGCTCGGTCGAGCCTTACGGCATCACCCGCGTCACCACGGCGGACGGCGAACTGCTCTACGAACGCCAGCGCGGGCGGCAGGACCAGCTGGTCGCGCCCTATGTCGCGGCGCAGATGACCGATCTGCTGCAGACCGCGGTCAACACCGGCACGGGCCGCGCGGCGCAGATCGGGCGTCCCGCGGCGGGCAAGACCGGCACGACCAGTTCGAACAAGGACGGCTGGTTCATGGGCTTTTCCAGCGGCATCACCACCGGCGTGTGGATGGGCCGCGACGACAATGCGCGCGTCGCCGGCCTGCAGGGCGGCACTGCACCGGCGCGCGCATGGGCGGCCTATATGCGCGTCGCCACCGAAAAGCGCCCGGTCGAGGAATTCACCACCGAACTGACCCTGCCCGAATGGCAGCTGGAACCCGACGAAGAGGCATGGTTCGGCGGCGAGGGCGGCGACTATTACTTCTTCGACGAAGAGGGCAATCCGATCGACCCCTATGGCCGCGACTATCGCGCCCCGCCCGATGACGGAAGGCGTCCCGGGGACGGGCCTTATGGCGCCGACGGCTACCGCGATGGCTATTACGACGACGGCTATCCCGATGGCTACGGCACCATGCCGCCTTCGGAGCGTCAGCCCGAATCGCCGCGCGGGATCGACCAGGACTTCCTCGATCGCGCGACCGGGGCGACCGGACGGCAGGATCAGCCGCTCCGCCGCGATCCCCCGCCCGGATCGGGCCAGCAGGGCCAGCAAGGGGGCCAGCAGCAGGGCGCGCGGCGAGCGGACCCGGCGCGGCAGGTCACGCCCAAGGTGATCGAGTTCGAGCGCGTCGAGGACCAGTACCAGCCCTGACCGCGCAGCTTCGCATGCGGGCGAGGGTACCGGGCAAAGCAAAGGGCCGCTCCCCATGGGTGGGAAGCGGCCCTTTGTGATATAAGGCTAAAGCTGCCGGATCAGTCGCGCGGATCAGTCGCGCGACAGGCGGATCGGCAGGTAGATCGCGGGCTGGCCGCGCCGCTGCACGCGCAGCAGCACCGCATCGCGCCCGTCGCGTTCGGCCGCGCGCACCGCGCTTTCCAGTTCGGCGACGCTGGTCACGTCCTGATAGTTTGCCGACAGGATGATATCGCCGCGGCGCAGGCCCTTTTGGCCCGCATCCGAACTGCCGTCGACGGCCGCGATCACCATGCCCTGCATGTCGGCGCCCACACCCAGCTGGCGGCGGATTTCCGGCGTCAGCGGGATGGCGGACACGCCCAGCTTGTCGGCGATATATTCCTGCTCGCCGCCGGTGCCGGGATTGGCGAAGCCGTCCTCTTCCTCGTCATCCGGATTGGCGAAGCTGTTGGCCAGCTCTTCCTGGCTGGGGCGCAGGCCGACCGTGGCGGTCAGCGTGCGGCGCTGGCCGTTGCGGATGATCTCGATCGGAACGCGCGTGCCGGGTTCGATATTGGCGACCGTATAGCTCAGCGTCTGGTCGGGGGTGATGTCCCTGCCCGCGACCTTGACGACCACATCGCCGGGCTTCAGCCCAGCCTGATCCGCCGCGCCGCCGGGCACGACCGACTGCACGAACTCACCCCGGTTGCGCGGCAGGCCGAGCGAGGAGGCAAGATCGTCGGTCACCGGGTTGATCTGGATGCCAAGATAGCCGCGGTCGATCGACTGGCCCGCGATCAGCTTGCGCACGATCGGTTCGGCGGTGTCGGCGGGAATGGCAAAACCAATGCCCACGCTGCCCCCGGTGGGCGAGAAGATGGCATTGTTGATGCCGATGACGTTGCCGTCCATGTCGAACATCGGCCCGCCCGAATTGCCGCGGTTGATCGCGGCATCGGTCTGCAGATAGCGGTCGTAGATGCCGCCCGAATTGGTGTTGCGGAACACGGCGGAAATGATCCCGCTGGTGACCGTGCCGCCCAGACCGAACGGATTGCCGATCGCGATGATCCAGTCGCCCACGCGCGCCTCGCTCGACGATCCGAATTCGACGAAGGGGAAGTCCTTGTCGCTCTGGATCTTAAGCACGGCGAGGTCGGATTCGGGATCCTTGCCGATCAGCTCGGCCTCGTACTCGGTGCCGTCAGGCATGGTGACGGTGATCGATTCCAGCTCGCCATTGCCCTGCACGGAAATGACGTGGTTGTTGGTCACGACATAGCCATCGGCGCTGATGATGAAGCCCGAGCCCAGCGACTGCGCCTCGCGCGTCTGGTTCTGGCCCTGTCCACCGAACAGCCCTTCGAACGGGGTGCCCGCGAACGGGTTGTTGGCCACCTGCACGCGCTGGCGGGTCGAGATGTTGACGACCGCCGGCTGCAATTGCGCGGTCAGGTCGGCAAAGCTGGCGGGCGCGCCCGAACGGGGCACGACGCGATTGATCGACGCATCGTCGTTCTGGGCGACTTGAGCGCCTGCGGGAAAGCCGGTTGCGAAGGAGAGGGCTGCGCCGCCAGCAAGCAGCGCGGCGGTGACCGAATAGGCGTAGCGCACGATTTGGGTCCTCTTGAAATGTTTCATGAATTCTTGTGGCGGTTTCAGGTCAATATGGGGAGGGAGGGGAAATTTTCCATTGACCGCGACATTTCACGACAAACGCCCTTAACCCGGATTGAATAAGGGGGCGGCGGCGCCGTCAGGCCCCACCGCAGACCCCGCCGCAGGCCGGATCAGCGGCGGCCCCTGAACTGGCGCAGATATTCGTTCTCGGGCGACAGGATGATCGAGCTTTCGCTGTTCACGTTCCCGTCGGCAAACACCGCGTCATAGCTCTGCATCGCGCGGTAGAAGTCGTAGAAGTCGGGGTCCTGGTTGAACGCCTGCGCATAGGTGCGCGACGCCTCGGCCTGCGCTTCGCCGCGAATGATCTGCGCTTCCTTGGAACCCTGCGCGCGGATCGTGTCCGATTCCTGCTTTCTGGCGGTTTCCATGCGGGTGAAGGCGGTTTCAAGCGGGCGTCCGGCGGGAAGGTCGGCGCGCTTGATGCGCACGTCGATGACCTGCGCGCCATATTCGCGCGCTTCCTTGTCCAGCCCCTCGCGGATTTCCTCCATCGACGCGCTGCGCTCTGCGGTCAGCAGCGCCTGGAAACTGCGCGTGCCCAGCCGCTGGCGAAGCACGGAGTTCAGGATCGGCTGCAACGCCTCGGCCACGCGCTCGGTGCTGCCCGCGGTCTGCACCATCAGCACGGGGTCGATGATGCGGAACCGCGCATAGGCGTCCACTTCCAGACGGCGCTGGTCGCGGCTCAGCACTTCCTGCCGCTGCATGTCGACGTCCATCACCTGCTTCGACACCCACACGACGCGTTCAAGGATCGGAATGCGCGGCACGACGCCCGCGCCGGTGCTGCCGAAATCGGCATTGGGGCGGAAACGGTTGGCGACGCGCACGGGTTCACCCGTGCGGACGATCACCGCCTGCATGGTCTCGGGCACCACGATGAAGGAGGACAGGATCACCGCCAGCGCGATGGCCCCGCCGATGATCGCCAGTTTCCAGCGTTCCCAGATCGCGTCCATCAGTTGCTCTCCTGCGGGGTGGCGGGGGCGGGCGCGGGGCTGCTGCGCCGTGCTTCGGGCAGCGGCAGATAGGGGACGACGCCATCGGCCTCGACCACGGTCTTGTCGGTCTGGCGCAGCACGCGCTCCATCGTCTCGTAATACATGCGGCGGCGGGTCACTTCGGGGGCGAGGCGATATTGCTCGTACACCTCGTTGAACTCCTGCGCCTCACCCTCGGCGCGGGCGGTGACCTGTTCGGCCCATGCACGCGCGCGGTTGATGTCGGATTGCGCATCCTGCTGCGCGGCCAGCACTTCGCGGAAGGCGTCGATCACCTGCTCGGGCGGGTCGGCCTTCTTGATCTCGACGCCCTGAATGCTGACGCCCGCGCGATAGGCATCGAGCAGCGCCTGCATGTTGGCGGCGACGCTGCGCTCGATCTCGGCGCGGCCCGAACCGGACAGCGCCTGATCCAGCGTCACCTCTGCGACAGAGGCGCGCATCGCGGCCTCGGCCACTTCCTTCACCGTCTCGTCAGGGTCGGCCAGCTGGAACTTGTAGAGCTTGAGGTCCTTAATGTTCCAGCGAATGAGATAGGACAGGTCGACCAGGTTCTGATCGCCGGTCAGCATCAGCTTCTCGCCCTCGCCTTCGGGGATCGTGTCGCGGCGGATCGAGGTCACGTCCTCGATCTCAACCTGCTGGATCGGCCAGGGCATGGTGAAGGACACGCCGGGGGTCAGCGTCCTTTCGTACTTGCCGAAAGTGGTGACGATGCCCTGTTCCTTGGGATCGACCATGTGAAAGCTGGAGATCAGCAACCAGAACGCGACCACCGCGATGACCAGCAGCGGCACCCAGCTTTTACCGCCGGGGGCCTGCGGCATGCGCGGGAATCCGCCGCCGCCGCCGCCGCTCGGACCGCCGCCGGGACCGCGCTGGCCGCGGCGGCCGAACAGATCCTCGATATTGGCGGCACGGCGCGGTCCGCCGGACGCACCGGCGCCTCCCTCGGGCAGCCAGGGATTTTTCGGTTTGGATTTGGGCGGGCGGTTTCCGTCGTCCGCGGCAGGCCTGTCGCCGCGCGGCGCATCGTCCGAAGCCCCATCGCCCGCATTCGGTGCATCGTCACCGCTGTCGTCGTGGCCAGAGCCCGGCGATCCCCACGGGTTGCGACCGGCCATTCCCAAAATTGCGTCCTTCACGGACCCGCCCAAGTCTTTCATGTATCTCCTTATAGGTATGTGGGCCGATAAAAACAGGGGCATGGCGCGAAAATCGCCCCAAAGGACGGGTGCGGCAGGGAGCGGGGCGGGGAGCGGGGCGAAAGCGATCGATGAAATCGATTTTGTGGCATTGGATTTTGCGCATCAAGCTGCCAGTGCATGCGCCATGGCCGACGACACGCAGAACCAGACCGCCGCGATCCAGTCCCGACTTGCGCCCGTGGCCGGCGACCGGCTGGCGGGGGTGCGCGTGGGCGCGACCGGCGCGGTGACGCTGGTGCTGGAAACCGGCTGCATGGACGCGGCGGCGCGCGACGCGCTGGAGCAGGCGGTGCGGAGCGCGCTCGCGGATATGGGCGTGGATGAGCTTCGCGTCGCGCACATGGCCGAACGCAGCGCACAGCCCCCCGCGCCCAAGGGACCGCGCCTGATCGCGGTCGGTTCGGGCAAGGGCGGCGTGGGCAAGTCCACCCTCTCGGCCAATCTGGCGGTCGCGCTGGCGCGCAAGGGGCGCAGGGTCGGGCTGGTCGATGCCGACATCTACGGTCCCTCGCAGCCGCGCCTGCTCGCGGCGGAGGGGATGACACCCACGGCGCGTGAGAAGCAGCTGATCCCGGTGCAGACCGCGTTCGGCGTGAAGATGCTGTCGATGGGCCAGCTGGTCGAGGCGGGCAAGGCGATCGCATGGCGCGGGCCCATGGCGGCAGGCGCGCTGACACAATTGATGGAGGCCGACTGGGGCGACATCGACGATCTGGTGATCGACCTGCCGCCCGGCACCGGCGACGTGCAGCTGACCATGATCCAGAAGTTCAAGCCCGCGGGCGCGGTGATCGTCTCCACCCCTCAGGACCTTGCGCTGATCGACGCCACCCGCGCCATCGCCTTTTTCGAAAAGGCCGACGTGCCGGTGCTGGGCGTGGTCGAGAACATGGCGGGCTATGTCTGCCCCCATTGCGGCGAGGCAAGCGATCCCTTCGGCACCGGCGGCGCAGAGGCCGAGGCGAAGCGGCTGGGCTATCCGTTCCTTGGCCGCATTCCGCTGGCCATCGACATCCGCACCGCCAGCGACGAGGGCGAGCCACCCGCCGCGGGCGAGGGCGCGATCGCCGATTCCTTCGCGGCGCTGGCAGACCGGCTGCTTGAGGGCGTGCGATGAAGGAGGCTGAAGACAAGAAGCGCGGGCTTCAGCCGCATATGACCCGCCGCAACCTGCTGATCGCGGGCGCGGCGGGCGGCGGGATCGTCGCGGTTTGGGCGCTGATGCCGCGCGACTATCCGGTTCCTCTTCCCGCGACCGAGGGCGAGCAGGCGTTCAACGCCTGGCTGAAGGTCGGGCGCGACGGGGTCGTCACCGTGGCCGTGCCGCAGCTGGAAATGGGGCAAGGCGTCACCACGCTGCTGCCGCGCATCGCCGCGCAGGAACTGGGCGCGGACTGGCGGCAGGTCGCGGTCGAGCCTGCGCCGATCAGCGCCGCCTATGCCGATCCGGTGCTGGCGGCGCACTGGTCGGGGCTGTGGTCGTCGAACTGGCTGGGACTGGCCGACGATCCGGACGATTATCTGGTCGAGCGCCATGCCGAGACCGAGCGGCTGATGGCGACCGCCGATGGCACCGGCCTCGCGGCGTACGAGCTGAAGCTGCGCGAGGCCGCCGCTGCCGTGCGCACCGTTCTCGCCATGGCCGCCGCCGACCGCTGGGACGTGAATTTCGAGGAATGCACCGCCGAGGCGGGCTTCATCACCCATCAAGGCAAGAGCCTGCGCTTCGGCGAGCTGGTGGACGAGGCGGCCTTGCTGACCCCGCCCGACCCGGTGCCGCTGCGCCCCGATCCTTCCAGCGCGACGACGCCCGACCTGATCGGAACCGGCGGGCTGATGGAGAGCGGCTGGCTCGGCAGGCTGGACGGCCCGTCCAAGGTCGACGGCAGCTATCCCTTCGCCGCCGACATCCGCATCCCCGACCTTGTCTATGCCGCCATCGCGCATGGGCCATTGGCGGACAGCGTGCTCGACAGTTTCGATGCCGACGCCAATGACAGCGCCGCGCGGCGGGTGATCGGCTATCTGGGCCGGGTCGAGGGCGAGGGCTGGCTCGCCTGCGTCGCCAACAGCCAGTGGGCGGCGGAAAAGGCGCTGGGGCTGATGAAGCCGCGCTTTCGCCCCGGCCGCGCGCTGCCCGACGATTCGCGGATCGAGGGCGCGCTGGACCTTGCCATGGCGGAAGGCGATCCGGTGGTGATCCACCAGCAGGCCGATCCGCTGCCCGCGCTGCAGGGCATGGGCGTGACCGAGGCATCGTACAGCTTCGCCCCGCAGCTTCACGGCACGGTCGAGACGGTCAGCGCCACCGCGCGCTTTGCCGACGGGCGGCTGTCGCTGTGGATGGCGGCGCAGGCCCCCGGTGCGGCGCGGCGCGCGGCGGCCGAGGCGATTGGCATACAGGAAAGCGATGTCGTGCTGCTGCCGACGGGCGCGGGCGGCAGTTTCGATTCACGGCTCGACATATCCATCGCGCGCGAAGTCGCCGCCATCGCCTTTGCCATCGGACGGCCGGTGCAGCTGAGCTATTCGCGCTGGCAGGAACATCTGCGCGCCCTTCCGCTGCCGCCCGCTCGCATCGACTGCCGCGCGCTGGTGGGCCAGCAAGGCACGATCCGCGCATGGCACAGCCGCATCGCCACCCCCGCGGCGGCGCGCCAGATGCACGAAAGGCTGGAAAACGGCCTTCGCCCGGAAGCCGCGATGGAAGCGGCATCCGGCCTCGTCGATCCGCCCGCGCTGATGGGCCATGCGCCGCCCTATGCGATCCCCGAAATGCTGGTCGATTGCGTCCCCGCCGATGTCGGCATTCCGGTGGGACGGCTGCGCGGCAATGGCGAGATTCATCCGTGTTTCGCGACCGAGAGCTTCGTGGACGAGGTCGCCCGCGCCAATGGCGAGGAGCCGCTGTCGTTCCGCATCGCCATGCTGGGCAACAACCCGCGCCTGTTCGCCTGCCTGCAGGGCGCGGCGCAGCTGGCGGGCTGGGACGGCGGCGTGGACGGCAGCAGCGAGGGGCTGGCCTGCTGGCAGATGGCGGACCCGGCGGGCCGCGCGGATGGCGGCGGCTATATCGCGGTCATCGCCGATGCGCGGCTGGGGTCCAGCGAGACAGGAGGCGGAGTCGAGGTGTCCAGCCTGTCGGCCTATGTCGATATCGGGCGGATCGTCGATTACGACCTCGCGCTTCAGCAGATCGAGGGCGGGCTGATCTATGGCATGTCGCTGGCGCTGGGCATGGCGGCGGGATTCGACCGGGGCCTGCCGCGCGAACGCACGCTGGCGGCGCTGAACCTGCCCGGCCTGGCCCGCATGCCCGAAATCAACGTCGGTTTTGCCGAGAACGACGCCCCGCCCTTCGATCCGGGCGAGATCGGCGTGGTCGCCGCGCCCCCCGCGATCGCCAATGCCTTGCGCGCCGCGACCGGCAGCCGCTATCGCTCCATGCCGATCCGGATCAGCCAGATGCAGCCCGCCACCCCCCAGCAGGACACCGCCGACGTCAATGCTGCCGAGGCCGCCCCGGAACCGGCGGCCGATGAAGTCGCCCCCGACGCCGCGCCGCCGGACTATGACGAGCCGGTCGAACTGCCCGATGGAACCATCGCCCAATGAACCGATTCACGCCCATGCCCCGGCCAGAAGGCCATCCCGCCGCCCCGACCGGACGGGGCGCGGTGCTGCTGGTCAATCTCGGCACGCCCGACGCCGCCGAAAAGGGCGCGGTAAAGCGCTATCTGGCCGAATTCCTGTCCGACCGCCGCGTGGTCGAGATCCCGCCCATCGCGTGGCAGCCGATCCTGCGCGGCATCATCCTCAACACAAGGCCCGCGAAATCCGCCCATGCCTATGCGCAGGTGTGGACCAAGGACGGCTCCCCGCTCGCCGCGATCACCCGGCAGCAGGCCGAGGCGCTGCAGGACCGGCTGGGCGATCCCGAACAGGGGGCGGTCAAGGTCGATTGGGCGATGCGCTATGGCAGGCCCGCGATTGCCGACAAGGTGCAGGCGCTGAAGGACGCAGGGTTCGACCGCATATTGTTCGCGCCGCTCTATCCGCAATATTCGGGCGCGACCACGGCGACGGCGGTCGATGCGCTGGGCGCGGCACTGGCGAAAATGCGCTGGCAGCCCGCGATCCGCACCCTGCCGCCCTATCACGACGATCCGGCCTATATCGCCGCATTGCAGGCCGATATCGCGCGGCAGGTGTCGGCGCTGGACTGGACGCCGGAGGTGCTACTGCTGTCGTTCCACGGCATGCCCGAACGCACGTTGCAACTGGGCGATCCCTATCACTGCCATTGCCGCAAGACCGCGCGCCTGCTGGCCGAAGCCATGGCCAAAACCCATCCCGGCCTGCGGGTCGAGGTCAGCTTCCAGTCCCGCTTTGGCCGCGCCAAATGGCTGGAACCCGCGACCGACACCGTGCTGGAGGCAGAGGGCGAGGCAGGCACCAAACGGCTGGTCGTCGCCGCGCCCGGCTTTTCGGCCGATTGCCTCGAAACGCTGGAGGAACTGGCGCTGCAGGGCCGCGACCAGTTCACCCAGGCAGGCGGCGAGCAATTCGCCGCGCTGGCGTGCCTGAACGATGGGGAAGCGGGCATGGACATGCTCGAGGTTCTGGTTCGCCGCGAATTGTCGGGCTGGGCCTGATCGCCCCGGCCTGATCGCATAAAGAAGACACCGCATCCGAAAGAGTAAGCGGGATCATGGGGAATAGTTTCCCCATGGCCTGTCCGCCGTGGCATCATCGTGCGGCGGGGTGAAAGACAACGAAGAGTGTCGATGGACGGCAAAACGCAGAATCTGGAGCGATTACGGACGCATTTCGGCGGTTTCGTGCAGCGCGCAGGCGACGATCCGCGGCGGCTGCTAGGCCTTGCGAAAAGCGCGGAGCGGCTTGGGCTGTGGGTACAGTCGCGCCAGTTGCTGCTGCGTGCGCGGGCCAGCGCCGAGCCGGGATCGAAGCTTCACCGCGAGATTCGTGACTGGATAGCGGGGGCCATACCCTCGTGGCACTGGTCGATGCTGCGCGACGAGGCGCGCAATGCGGCCTTCGAACGCGCGATCCGGCGCGCGGTCAGGCCGGGCGACCGGGTGCTCGACATCGGCACGGGATCGGGCCTGCTTGCCATGATCGCGGCGCGTGCGGGTGCGGGCGAAGTTGTCGCCTGCGAAAAGGACCCGCTGCTGGCGGATGCGGCGCTCCATATCGTCAGGCGCAACGGGCTTTCGGATCGCATCCGGGTCGTTGCGGCCAGTTCGCAGGATCTCGATCCCGCTGACGATGCGATCGGTAGCTTCGACGTGATCATCGGCGAAGTGCTGGGCAATGATGTGCTGCACGAAGGCATGCTGCCGACGATGAAAGACGCTGCCTCGCGCCTGCTGCGCCCCGGCGGGCGCATGGTGCCGCCAACCGCCGAAGCGCGGATTGCCCTGTGCCACTGGACCCGCTTCGCCCCGCTGGAGCGCGTGTCGGGTTTCGATCTGGCCGATATCAACCCGCTGATGATGGCGACCCGCAGGCTGAACGCGGATCAGGGCGACCTGGCGCTGCGCAGCAATCCGGCGGCGCTGTTCACCTTCGACTTTGCCGATCCTGACATGCTTGAAACGGGTGAAAACCGCGTGCTGCTGGAAGGCACGGGCGGGGCGGCGAATGGCGCGGTGCAATGGCTGCGCATCGATCTGGGCGGGTCGGACACTTACGAGAACCATCCGCTTTCAAACGGCGAGTCGCACTGGCGGCCTTTGTTCTATCCGTTCGAAAGCCCCATCGACACGGCGCCGGGCGCACTCGTCGCGATAGAGGGTTCGCACGACGCACACTCGGTCCGGATCAGGCCGGGCTAGCGGCTCCGCTCATTTGGCGTGGGCGATCAATCTGCGGGCTCGTCCTGCCGCACGAAGGGCAGCATGTTCGCGCAGTAATCCGCCTTGCCCAGCGCCACGCCCTTGTGCCGCAGGATCGCATAGGCGGCCATCAGGTGGAAATAAAACTGCGGCAGCGCCCAGTCGCGCGCATATTGCTGCGCGGTCAGGTCCAGCACCATGCCATTGGGCAATGCATGCGCCAGCGCGCCATCGGGATCGGCGTCCAGCGTGTCCGCCCCCAGCGCCTCCACCTCGGCAATCGTGGCGGCGATCAGCACCTGCGCATCGGCGATGGTGCCGGGATTGTCGCCCGCCGCGCGCCCCTGTTCGACGATGGCGGCGACGCGCTCGGGAAACGGCTTGTCCTGCAGCCTGTGCAGCGCCTCGAGCACCTGCACGCAGGCAAAGCGCAGCTGCGTCGCCAGCGGGAACATGTCGTCCGCCAGCCGCGCCGACAGCAGTATCTCCGCTTCATCGGCAGGCAATTCGGCCTTCGCCTTGTCGAGCCATGCCGACAGATTGGTCAGCAAAGGCACATAGGTAGGCGCAAGAAGATTGGTGAAGGAAATCATGGGGTCCGGGGCGGTTTTCGCGTCTTGCGGCAGGATCGCCGCTATTCCTCCAGCTCGATATCCCAGTACAGCCAGTCGCGCCACGTCTCGTGCAGATAGTTGGGCGGAAAGCCGCGCCCCTTTTCCTGCAGCTGCCAGCTGGTCGGGCGGATCGGGTCGACATGCAGGTGCATATGCGCCTGCTTCGGCGTGCGCCCGCCCTTCTTCATGTTGCACGGCGCGCAGGCGGTGACGATGTTCTCCCAGCTGGTCTTGCCGCCCAGACGGCGCGGCAGCACGTGGTCGAAGGTCAGCTGCTTGGGGCTGCCGCAATATTGGCAGCAGAACCGGTCGCGCAGGAACAGGTTGAACCGGGTGAAGGCCGGGAACTGCGACGGCTTCACGAATTCCTTCAACGCGATCACGCTGGGGATCTTCATGTCGAGTGAGGGGGAATGCACCTCGCGGTCATAGCTGGCGACGATGGCCACCCGGTCGAGGAACACCGCCTTGATCGCGGTCTGCCACGGCCACAGGCTTAACGGATAATAGGAAAGCGGCGTGTAGTCGGCGTTGAGGACAAGGGCAGGGCAACTCGCAAGCTTGCGGACGGGATCATCGTCCGCGCTGGCGAGCCTGGCCTTCTGTTCGATCAACTCAGCCCGAAACATATCCTTTGCCGCGCCTCCCTTTGAGCGGAAGGCCTTTGGACAGCCCTCCCACGGTGCGCCACGGCGGTATGCAGCCACACGGCTGCCCGGAACATCACATTGCCAATAGCGCCGGTACGGGGCGCTGACTGGCAGGGTTGGATGACCGCATGATGACGCATGACAATGCAATTGCTGCCCTGACCGGCCTTGCGGGTCAAGATGGCGCGAGGGCCGCTTTCCACAGTCCGTGCACATGATGTGCCGTGTTTGTGCCCCTGTTGTCCGCATTTTGCCCACGATCTGTCCGCAGGCTTGTACACAGGAGGCGCGCGCGGCAGAGACATGCGCGATGATCGTCACCCGCTTCGCGCCCAGCCCCAACGGCCCGCTGCACCTTGGCCATGCCTATGCGGCCATCGTCGCGCACGACCGGGCGCGCGAGAGTGAAGGCCGCTTCCTGCTGCGGATCGAGGATATCGACGGCGCGCGCAGCCGCGGCGAATTCGCAGAGGCCGCGCTGGAGGATCTGCGGTGGCTCGGACTCGACTGGGACGGCGAGGCGATCCGCCAGTCCTCGCGCATCGCCGCCCATGCCGGGGCGCTGGAAAGGCTGAAGCACGAGGGCCTCGTCTATCCATGCCGCTGCACCCGCGCCGAAATCGCCGCAGCAGCGACGCAGATGGGTCCGGATGGGCCGGTCTATCCCGGCACCTGCCGCGGACAGCATATCGCCACCGACCGCCCCGTCGCATGGCGGCTCGACATGGCAGAGGCACTGCGCCGTTCCGGACCGCTGACATGGCAGGACGAGATCGCAGGCATGGTCCGCGCCGCGCCCGAAATCTTCGGCGATGTCGTGCTGGGCCGCAAGGATGCGCCGGGCAGCTATCACCTTGCCGTCACGCTGGACGATGCGGCGGACGGCATCACAGTGGTCACGCGGGGCATGGACCTGTTCGCCTCCACCCATGTCCACCGCCTGCTGCAGGCGCTGCTGGGCCTGCCGGTGCCGGTGTGGCACCACCATGGGCTGCTGCTGGAACCAAATGGGCACAAGCTGGCGAAGCGGCGCGGATCGCCGTCGCTGGCGCAGCGCAGGCTGGCGGGTGAGGACGGCGCGGCGCTGGCGCGGCAGTTGCGCGCGGGCGTGTTTCCGGGCGACCTGACCTTAGGGGCAGGGGGCTATGGGGGGACTGGCACTATCGCCTCATCGTCCCTATCTGGGCAGCCATGAATACATTCCTCGCCATCGTCATTGCCATTCTGGCCGTCATGGTCGTCGTCTCGCTGGTGCGCGGTATCGTCGCGTTTCTGCAAACGACGCGGCTCGACCTCGAAGGCGGGGAAGAGCGGGTGAAAATGATGCAGGAACGCCAGAACAAGGCGATGTTCGCACGCATCAAGTACCAGGCCGCCGCCATTGCCGTGGTCGCGCTGCTGCTGCTGATCGCGCGCTGAGCGGCGCGCATCCCGCATGGTCCGGCTGAACAGGATATACACGCGCACGGGCGACGACGGCACCACCGGCCTTGTCGACGGATCGCGCCTGCCCAAGCATCACGCCCGCATGGAAGCCATCGGCGCGGTGGACGAGGCCAATAGCGCCATCGGCCTTGCCGCGGTCGCGCTGCCCGGGGATCCCATCGCCGATACGCTGCGCCGCGTTCAGAACGATCTGTTCGACCTTGGCGCCGACCTTGCCACGCCATTGGGAGAGGGCGAGGATTTCGCCCCGTCCGAAATGGTGCTGCGCATGGTGGAATCGCAGACCGCATGGCTGGAAAGCGCCATCGACGATGCGACGGGCAACCTCGAACCGCTGACCAGCTTCATCCTCCCCGGCGGCAGCGAAGCCGCCGCGCGCCTGCACGTCGCCCGCGCCAGCGCGCGCCGCGCCGAACGCAGCGTGGTCGCCATGGCCGCAGAAGTACCGGTCAATCCCGCCGCCAGCGCCTATATCAACCGGCTGTCCGACCTGCTGTTCGTGCTGGCCCGGCTTGCCAATGACGGCGGCAGCGACGACGTGATGTGGGTGCCCGCCGGAAACCGGTGAACCCGGAACAAGCGCCCCCCGCCATCCGTTTGTCCTGCAAAGCCCCCTAGCAACAGGACAATTATCATGGCCGATCCCCGCAACGACCTTCCGCCCGAAACGGTGAACGACGAACAGGTCGACAAGGACGCACAGGCGCAGACCGTCGCCGCACAGGCAAAGGGCCGCAGCCCGTCGAGCTTTGGCCTCGATGAGGATAGCGAAAAGGCCATCGGTTCGATCACCAGCGACGGCGACGGCAAGGAAGACCTTGTCGATCACATCAAGCAGATGGACCGCGGCGGCATCGACATGTCCGCCTATCGCGGCGAGCCGAACATGGACGACAACGAACAGAAATACGGCAAGCGCAATGTCATGAAGGACGAGCCGGGCAATTCCGAGAGCTGATCAGCCGCCGGGCAAATCTTCCAGCAGGAACCAGATCGCCCCGATCAACGTCAACGCCCCGGCGCAGACCGACCACGCGATATAGCGAAGGTGCGGCGCGCCGGGGCGATCGACGGCATGGCCGCTCATCCTCTCCAGCGCTTTGCGCGCGCGATGCGCCGCCACGAATGCCAGCGCCACCGCCAGCACGATGAAGATCGAGGCGATGGCGCGCGCCACCCACCACGGCTCCACCGCGCCGAACAGCGCCTTGAAACCCAGCCCGATCGCGATGGCGCCGAACGCGGTGCGGATCCAGCCCGCGAACGTGCGCTCGACCGCCATGACGGTGCGGTCCTCGGCCATATCGGTGCGGTCATGGGCAAGATCGTCGCTGTCTTCGCTTTCGGCCTTGCCGTTATAGGGATCGTCCTCGGCCATACAGGCTTAACCGCCGCACGAAGGATCGGGTTCCGAACCCGTCAGTCCCCCGCCTCGGCCTTCAACCTGTAGAGCATGTCCAGCGCCTCGCGCGGGGACAGCGCGTCGACATCCAGATCGCGCAGCGCCTCGCGCAGCGTGTCGCATTGTTCCTCCGCCGCTTCCGCCGCCGCCGCGAACAAGGGCAATTCGCCCAGCCCCGCCGCCAGCCCGCCGGTTTCAGCGCGGCCCTTCTCCAGCTTTTGCAGCACCGCCTTGGCCCGCGCGATCACCGGCGCGGGCAGACCTGCCAGCCGCGCCACCGACAGGCCATAGGATCGGTCCGCAGGCCCCTCGGCCAGCTCGTGCAGCAGCACCAGATCGCCCTTCCACTCGCGCGCCCGCACATGGTGCAGCGACAAGGCCTCGCAGCTCTCGGCAAGGCGCGAGAGCTCGTGGTAATGCGTCGCGAACAGGCAGCGCGATTTCAGCGTCGTGTGCACGCTTTCCGCCACCGCCCATGCCAGCGCCAACCCGTCATAGGTGCTCGTTCCCCGCCCGACCTCGTCCAGGATCACGAAACTGCGGTCGGTGGCCTGCGACAGGATTGCGGCGGTCTCTACCATCTCGACCATGAAGGTCGAGCGCCCGCGCGCCAGATTGTCCGACGCGCCCACGCGGCTGAACAGCCGGTCGACCAACCCGATCCGCGCCGCCTCCGCCGGCACGAAGCCGCCCGCTTGCGCCATCAGCACGATCAGCGCGTTCTGCCGCAGAAAGGTCGACTTGCCGCCCATGTTCGGCCCGCCGATCAGCCACAGCCGCGACCTTTCCGACAATTCGCAATCATTGGCGACGAACCGCTCGCCCGCGCGGGACAGCGCGTCCTCGACAACCGGATGGCGGCCCGCCCGGATGTCCAGCGTCTGGCTGTCCTCCACCTCGGGCATGACCCAGCCCGCATGTTCGCCCGCGCGCTCGGCCCAGCCGGCACACACGTCGATCCGCGCCAATGCCTGAGCGGTGGCGGCAATCGCCTCGCGAGCCTCGACTGCCGTCGCCACCAGTTCCTCGAAATGCGCGTCCTCGGCCACCAGAGCGCGACCGCCCGCCTCGGCGATGCGGCTCGCTTCCTCGTGCAGCGCCAGCGCGTTGAAGCGCACCGCGTCCTTCATCGTCTGGCGGTGGGTGAACCCGCTCTCCGCCGCCATCAGCGCATCCGCATGGCGGGCAGGCACCTCGATGAAATAGCCCAGCACGCCGTTATGCTTGATCTTCAGCGTCGCGATGCCGGTCTGCTCGCGATATTTCGCCTCCAGCGCCGCGATCGCGCGGCGTCCGTTCTTCGCAATGTCGCGCAGCTCGTCCAGCCCGGCGTCATAGCCTGCCGCGATGAAGCCGCCCTGCGCCCGCTCGGTCGGCGGCGTTTCGACCAGCGCGCGGCTGAACAGCTCGATCAGCGCGCCGTGCCCCTGCAGGCGCGGCAGCAGCGCCTGCACCAGCGGCGGCATCTCGCCCCGCCGCGCCAGCCGGTCCTGCAGGCCAAGCGCCACGTTCAGCCCGTCGCGCAGCTGCCCCAGATCGCGCGGAGAGCCACGCCCCGCCACGATCCGTCCCAGTGCGCGCCCGATATCGGGCAGGGCGCGGAGTTCATCGCGCACCGCCTCGCGCAGCAGCGGGTCATCGTGCAGCCAGCCCACCGCCGCCAGCCGCGCGCGGATCGCCTCGACATCGCAGAGCGGCGCCGACAGATCCTCGGCAAGCAGCCGCGCCCCCGCGCCGGTCAGGCAGCGGTCGAGGCCATCGATCAGGCTGCCCTTGCGCGTCCCGCCTGCGGATACCAGGATTTCCAGCGATCCCCGCGTCGCCTCGTCCATCGCCAGATGCCCGTCCGCCGACCGCGCCCGCGGCGGCAGCAGCAGCGGCAATGTCCCGCGCCCGACATGGTCGAGATAGGCGATCAGGCCCCCGGCAGCCGCCAGCGCGGCGCGGTCGAACGCGCCGAACCCGTCGAGCGTCGCGACCCCGTGCAATTCCTTCAGCCGCGCCTCGCCCTTGTCGCTTGCGAATTCGCGGGCAGGGCGCAGGATTGCGTCTTCGGGAAGCGGATCGGCATCCTCCGGCGCGACAATCTCTGCCGCGCCAATGCGCGCCAGCGCCGCGCCTAAAGCCTCGGGCGCCACGCTTTCCAGCGCCATCTCGCCGGTCGAGATATCGACCGCCGCGATGCCGATCGTCCCGCGCACCGGCGCGATCGCCGCCAGCACATTGGCCCGCCGCGCTTCCAGCAGATTATCCTCGGTCAGCGTGCCCGCGGTCACGAAACGCACGATGTCGCGCGCCACCAGCGCCTTGGACGCCCGCCCTTCGGCCCGCGCACGTTCCTTGGCCTCGGCGGGCGTCTCGGTCTGCTCGGCAATCGCGACCCGAAGCCCTGCGCGGATCAGGCGCGCAAGGTAACTCTCTGCCGAATGCACCGGCACGCCGCACATCGGGATCGGCGCTCCATCATGTTCCCCGCGTGATGTCAGCGCGATGTCCAGCACCTGCGCGGCCCGCTTCGCATCCTCGAAGAATAGCTCGAAGAAATCGCCCATGCGGTAGAACAGCAGGCAATCGCCCGCCTTCTCCTTCAGCGCCAGATATTGCGCCATCATCGGGGTGACCGTTCCGCCTGCCATGGGCGAGAGCGTTAGCGACGCAGGCTCGATTCGGCCAAACCTCGCCGCGGCGCTATCCCCGGACATGCTGACCCCCGACATTCTGGCCCCCGACATTTTGGCGTGGGTCATGCTTGACCGGGATTTGTCCGACTATTACCGCAAGGGCAGCGGCGAAAATCGCAATGCAAACCCCTGTCGCTTGGCGGCGAATGGGCTATAGGCGCGCCAGCATCACATCGCGCGCAGCCCTTGGAGAGGGGCAAGAGGAGCAACCGACCTTGACCAGTGACGGTACCAACAAGCCCGACGTTTCCTTTACCGAGCGCGAGGCGCTGTTCTATCACGAGACGATCCGTCCCGGTAAGATCGAGATCATCGCCTCCAAGCCGATGGCGACCCAGCGCGACCTTTCGCTGGCCTATTCCCCCGGCGTTGCCGCCCCGGTGCAGGCGATCGCGGACGATCCGTCGATGGCGGCGCGCTACACCGCGCGTTCCAACCTTGTCGCGGTGATTTCCAACGGCACCGCGATCCTGGGCATGGGCAACCTCGGCGCGCTGGCGTCCAAGCCGGTGATGGAAGGCAAGTCGGTGCTGTTCAAGCGCTTCGCCGACGTCGATTCCATCGACATCGAGCTGGCGACCGAGGATCCCGAGGCGTTCATCAACGCGGTCGCGCTGATGGAGCCGACCTTTGGCGGCATCAACCTCGAGGACATCAAGGCGCCCGAATGCTTCATCATCGAGCAGGCGCTGCGCGAACGCATGAAGATCCCGGTCATGCACGACGACCAGCACGGCACCGCGATCATCGCCGCCGCCGGCCTGATCAACGCGTGCCACATCACCGGACGCAAGCTGGAAGACATCAAGATGGTGGTGAACGGCGCGGGCGCGTCGGCCATTGCCTGCACCGCGCTGATCAAGGCGATGGGCGTGAAACATGACAACGTCATCATGTGCGACCGTTCCGGCCCGATCTATCCGGGCCGCGACGACGTGGACCAGTGGAAGAGCGCGCATGCGGTCGAAACCAAGGCCCGCAGCCTGGAAGAAGCGCTGGTCGGTGCGGACGTGTTCCTCGGCCTGTCGGCGGCGGGCGCGCTGAGGCCCGAATGGCTGGAAGGCATGAACGACCAGCCGATCATCTTTGCCATGGCCAACCCGATCCCGGAAATCCTGCCCGAGGAAGCCAAGAAGGTGAAGCCGCGCGCGATCATCGCGACGGGCCGCTCGGACTATCCGAACCAGGTCAACAACGTGCTGGGCTTCCCCTTCATCTTCCGCGGCGCGCTCGACGTGCGCGCCACCGCCATCAACGAGGAGATGAAGATCGCCGCCGCCGAGGCCATCGCCGAACTCGCCCGCGAACGCGTGCCCGACGAGGTCGCGGCGGCCTACGGCGTCGACCACCAGTTCGGGCGCGAATATATCATCCCCGCCCCGTTCGACCCGCGCCTGATGGAGCGCGTCTCCGCCGCGGTCGCCAAGGCCGCGATGGACACCGGCGTGGCGCAGGGCACCATCGAGGATTTCGAGGCTTACAAGCTCTCGCTCAAGGCCCGGCTCAACCCCACCACCTCGGTCCTGACCAAGGTGTACGAGGATGCGAAGAAGAACCCCAAGCGCGTCGTCTTTGCCGAGGCGGAGGAGGACGTTGTCATCCGCGCCGCGATCCAGTTCCGCGATTTCGGCTATGGCCACCCGATCCTGGTGGGCCGCACGCAAGCGGTGCGCGACAAGCTGATCCAGCTGGGCGTCGACGATCCCGACAGTTTCGAGATCCAGAATTCCGCCGACAGCGACCACGTGCCCGCCATGGTCGAGCATCTCTACAATCGGCTGCAACGCCGCGGCTATACCGAGCGTGACGTGCGCCGCATGGTCAATCAGGATCGCAACATCTTCGGCTCGGCGCTGCTGGCGATCGACGCGGGCGATGCGATGATCACCGGCCTGACCCGCCCCTTCGCGCAGACCGCCAAGGAAGTGGCTACCGTGCTCGACCCCAAGGAGGGCGAGGTGCCCTTCGGCATCCATCTGATGATCGGCAAGAACTATACCGTGTTCCTTGCCGACACCACGATCAACGAACGGCCCGATGCGGCCATGCTGGCGCATATCGCGCGTCAGACCGCCAAGGTCGCGCGCCGTCTGGGCCACGATCCGCGCGTGGCGTTCCTGTCCTATTCGACCTTCGGCAATCCGTCGGGCAAATGGCTGGAAAACATCCGCGACGCGGTCCACATCCTCGACGAGGAAGGCGTGGACTTCGAATATGAAGGCGAAATGGCCCCAGACGCGGCGCTCAATCCGACGGTGATGAAGCTCTATCCGTTCAGCCGCCTGTCCGCGCCTGCCAACGTGCTGGTGATGCCGGGGCTGCAATCGGCGAACCTGTCGGCCAAGCTGCTGCGCGAACTGGCGGGCGCGTCCACCATCGGCCCGATGATGATCGGCATGGAAAAGCCGGTGCAGATCGCCCCGATGACCGCGATCGCGCCCGACGTGCTGACGCTGGCGGTGCTGGCGGCGGCCGGGGTCCTGAGCTGAGGCGCGTGATTAGCGGGAAGGCCGGCCGCGCCCTCCCGCTTCACGGATGCTTCTTCACAGATTTTGCGGCAGATCGTCCGCGATATCGTAGTAATCGCTCTTTTCGGCGGTGAAGATATGGGCGTGCGCCCGCGCGCCTGTCGGCCCGTCGAAGGCGCCCACGGCGACGGCGGTCCAGTCCCGTTCCAGCGGATCCCAGAACAAGGTCGATCCGCAGCGCGTGCAGAACCCGCGCCGCACCTTGGCCGACGACTGGTACCAACCCAGCGATTCCATGCCCGAAATTGACAGATCCGCCTCGGCAATATCGGCAGAGGCGAAGCTATGGCCCGATTGCTTGCGGCACGCGCGGCAATGGCAGATGTCGGGCGCGGGCAGATCGCCCTTCACGGTAAAGCGAACCGCGCCGCACAGGCATGATCCGTTATGCCGGGAAGGCTCCACCCGCCTAGTTACCCAGCACTTCGTCGACCCACACCGGGACCAGCTCGCTTGCCGGGCCCAGCCGCGTCTCGTCGAAAAAGCGCGATCCCTTGCTTGGTTCGAGGTTCAACTCCAGCGTGCGCGCCCCGTTCGCCTTTGCCTCGCGCACGAAGCCCCCGGCGGGATAGACCGCGCCCGACGTGCCGATCGACACGAACAGGTCGCAATCCGCCAGCGCCTGATAGATGCGGTCCATCTGATAGGGCATCTCGCCGAACCACACGACATCGGGGCGCAGCGCGCTCTCGCCGCATTCGGGGCAGGGCGGGCGGGTGATCAGCGGACCGGTCCACGGCGAACGCACATCGCAGGCGGTGCACCATGCGTTCAGATGCTCGCCATGCATGTGCAGCACATTGGCTGCACCCGCCCGCTCGTGCAGATCGTCGACGTTCTGCGTCACGATCAGCAATTCGCCGTCCCAAGCCGCGTCCAGCCGCGCCAGCGCGTCATGCGCCGGGTTGGGCTGCTTCTGCTGGATCGCCTCGCGCCGCATGTCATAGAACCGCAGCACCAGCTCGGGGTCGCGGGCAAAGCCCTCGGGCGTGGCGACATCCTCCACCCGGTGCTGTTCCCACAGCCCGCCTTCCGAACGAAACGTGTCGATCCCGCTTTCGGCGGAAACACCCGCGCCGGTCAGGATCACGATATTGCGAACTCGCTCCATGACCGCCATGAAGCACGCCGACCAAGGAGAATGCAATGGCAGCTATCGGTATCGTCGGCTCGGCAGGGCGCATGGGGCAGGCTTTGGCCGCCGCCATAGACGAGGCGGGCGAGACACAGGCAGGCGGCGCGGACCGGGGCGACGACGTCGGCGCGCTGGCGGGCAAGGCCGATGCGCTGGTCGATTTCTCCACGCCGGGCGCGCTGGCGGATACGCTGGACGCCTGCGTAAAGGCGGGCATCCCGCTGCTGATCGGCACCACCGGGCTGAGCGCGGAGAACCATGCCGCCATCGACGCGGCGGCGCGGACCATCCCCGTGCTGCAGACCGGCAATACATCGCTGGGCGTCACCATGCTGGCCGCATTGGTCGAACAGGCCGCCGCGCGGCTGGGCGACGACTGGGACATCGAGATTGTCGAGATGCATCACCGCATGAAGGTCGACGCCCCCTCGGGCACCGCGATCCTGCTGGGCGAGGCTGCCGCCAAAGGACGCGGCATCGATCTTGCCGCCAACACCGAAAGCGGCCGCGACGGCCACACCGGCGCGCGGGCCACCGGCGCCATCGGCTTCGCGGCCCTGCGCGGCGGTACGGTCGCGGGCGAACACAGCGTCATCCTGGCCGGAGAGCAGGAGCGCATCACCATATCCCACAGCGCCGAGAATCGCGCGATCTTCGCACGCGGCGCGGTCAAGGGTGCCAAATGGCTGATCGGCAAGCCCGCAGGCCGCTACACCATGAACGACGTGCTGGGCCTCTGATGGCGGAAAAAAGAGGCCACGCGCCGAAGAACAAGGCGGAGATCTTCGAATTCTTCCGCCTGCTGGCCGAGGATAATCCCGACCCGCAGACCGAGCTGGAATTCGGCAACGACTACCAGCTCGTCGTCGCGGTCGCCTTGTCGGCGCAGGCCACCGATGTCGGCGTCAACAAGGCGACGAAGAAACTGTTCGCCGAGGTAAAGACCCCGCAGCAAATGCTCGAGCTGGGCGAGGACGGGCTGAAGGAGCACATCAAGACCATTGGCCTGTTCAATTCCAAGGCCAAGAACGTGATCGCCCTGTCGCAGATGCTGATCGACACCTTCGGCGGCACCGTGCCGGACGACCGCGATTCTCTGGTCAAGCTGCCCGGCGTCGGGCGCAAGACCGCCAATGTCGTGCTGAACTGCGCGTTCGGACAGCCGACCTTCGCGGTCGACACCCATGTCTTCCGCGTCTGCAACCGCACCGGCGTGGCCAAAGGCAAGACGCCCGACAAGGTCGAGGCGCAGCTGGAGAAAAAGGTCCCCGAACCCTTCCGCATGGGCGCGCATCACTGGCTGATCCTGCACGGCCGCTATCTCTGCAAGGCGCGCACGCCCGAATGCTGGCGCTGCCCTGTGGTCGACCTGTGCGGCTACAAAGACAAGGTGCTGGAGAAACCCAAGACTCGCTGACCGGCTTGGAAACGGCAAGCAATCTGATAGGCTTGCCCGATGCATGATCTGACCCGATGGGCGCTCGCTGCCCTGCCGCTGCTTGCGGCGCTGACCACCCCCGCCGCCGCACAGGAAACGCTCGCCCCCGAAGTGCGCGGCCGCCCGGCGGAGGCACCCGACGAATGGGCCATCACCTTGCGCGGTGCGGCGCTGGTGACGCCCGCATGGCTGGGTTCGGACGACATCTCGCTGTCATTGTTGCCCGATATCCGCGTGCAATACGGGGACGAGATTTTCGCCTCCATCCCCGAAGGCCTGGGCTGGAATGCGATCAAGTCGAACGGCTGGACCGTCGGCCCGCTCGCCAAGATCCGCTTTGGCCGTGACGAGAGCGATGGCGGATCGCCCTTCCTGATCGCGGGCGGCAGCGATGATCTGCTGGGCATGGGCGACATCGATCCCTCGGCCGAAATCGGCGGCTTCGTGCAAAAGCGGTTCGGCGCGCGCGGCCAGTGGGAAGCCCGCGCCGAAGTGCTCAAGGGCTTTGGCGGGCACGACGGCGTGGTGGCCTATACCTCGCTCGACTACCGGCTGCGCACGGGCCGCACCATGATCGGCCTTGGCCCAAGGCTGAACATCGTGAGCGGCGATTTCATGGACACCTATTTCGGCATCGACCAGGGGCAATCGGCGCGCACCGGCCTAGCGCCCTATGACGCCGATGGCGGCATATTGTCCTATGGCCTCGGCGCCAGCCTGATCCACCCGCTCTCGCGCCGCAGCGCGCTCAGCGCCTTCGGCAGCGTCGACCACCTCGGCAGCGAACCCGCCAACTCCCCCCTCGTCGAAGAACGAGGCCAGCGTGTGCAGTTTTCGCTGGGCGTGGGCTATGGGTACCGGTTCAGCCTGTAGGTAAGGTCGTCGGATTCGTACGGGTTATAAAGAAAAGCAGAATGTCCGCTAACGACCGATTGCGGACGTTCGTCGTTTTTGTCTTTGTGACTGCCTGCCTCTTAACAATAAGGCTCCCATGACCGCAGTCTACGATTGGATTTTTCAGCTCTGGCCCGACGCGATGGTTATTTTGGTCGCTAAGTGGCATATGGCGGTAGGCGCCCTAATTTTTTTCGGTTCGCTGCTTTTTGCGGCCATGGAGTTCCGATCGACAACGAGTGTTCAGCGAAAGCAAAAGCGATTTTTAGTCATTGCTTCTCTCGCAGTTGTGAGTGCTATCGCGATGGTGAACGGCTACCTTATCTATCGTTGGAAAGTTGGATGACTATCGTCCGCTTCCCACCCCATTCCCGCCGCCCGGTCCCTCTAGCGACGGCCCAAACAGCAGACATCATCCCATCACCCACACCAGCCCTCAATCCCGCGCCTCGTTGATCAGGTCGCGCAGGCAATCGGTGTGGCCGCGAAAGGCGCGCTCGCCTGCCGTGGTGATGGCGGCGCGGGTGCGGGGGCGTTTGCCGACGAAATCCTTGGTGATCGCCGCATAGCCTGCCGCTTCCAGCGCGTTCAGATGGCTGCCGAGATTGCCGTCGGTCGCGCCCGTCAGCTTCTTCAGCCGCGCGAATTCCAGCGGTTCGAACTTTCGCGCGGCATGCAGCGCCGCCATGATCCGCAGGCGCAGCGGCTGGTGGATGATGTCGTCGAACCCTTCCATCACGCGTCCCTCAGCCACAACCCGCCCAGCATCAGCCCGCCGCCCCCGGCCAGTGCCGCGAACAGCGCGGTCCATTCCGGCGCCAGCAGGAATCCCGCCATCACCACCGCAGCGATCCCCGCGCCCACGATCGCCAGCCGCGGCATCAGATTATAGCCCATGATCACATAGACCAGCCCCATCACCAGCGAGGGAAACGCCAGCGCCGCCATGGGTTCGACCGGCGCGAACAACACCAGCGTGGCGATGATGAACAGGCCGACCGTCAGCGTCATCACCGCGATCGTGCCCGCCGAATGATCGCGGCTGGCAGAACGGCTCGACTGCCGCCAGCTCAGCCAGAATGCCAGCGCTATGCCGACCACCGTCAGCGCGCCCCAGATCGGCGCCCAGCGCTCAGGCCCGGTGAACTGGCACGCCGCATAGCCGCAGGCCCACACGGCGCCCCACAGGACCAGATGCGGGCTGGCGGCGGCATATAGCCCCGACCGGACGGTGCGGGTCTCGGTTGCCTCGACGTCCCGCAGGACGGAACTGGCCTCTTGCTGCGAAATCATGGCGTCATCTCCATCTACTCTGCCTCATAGAGTATACGAACAGAGAGCTCTGTCAAGCAGAGTTATTTGCGATGTCGAGTCAGCTCGCGCTGTCCTACACGGCGATCCGGCGCTAGGGACGCATTTCGCAAAGGCTCTTTCAGATTGTCGAGATTTTCCCCGCACCCACCGGTGTCACCTTTGGCCCCTCAGGCCGCGGAATTCCGGGAAAAACAGGGGCGGACAGGGTGTGTAGGACGTGTCACCTTTGTCACTTTTCGAACGGGTTACAGCCCCAGGTTCAGCCGCCGCGTTACCGTATAATCCATCACCGCGACCAGAAACCAGCTCAGCCGCCAACGCAGCCGGTTCCACAGCGTCGATCGCTCTTTGTGCAATTCGGGCGTGATCGCCTCGCTCGCGGGCAGGTGCTGGCTCACGAAGCCGCGCATGCGGTCCGCCAGCGCCGCATCCTCGATCCGCAGCATCAGTTCCAGGTTCAGATACAGGCTGCGCATGTCGAAATTGGCGCTGCCGACATAGACCGCATCGTCCAGCACGATCAGCTTGGTGTGCAGCTTGCACGCGCCGAATTCCCAGATCCGCGCATCGCGCTTCAGCAGATAGCGATACAGCGCCCGCGTCGCGCCGATAGTGGCATTATTGTCGGACTTGCCCGCCATCACCAGCCGCGTGTCGCCCTTTTCCGCGATCCGGGCGATCCGCCGCTGCAGCCGCTTGGGCGGCGAGAAATAGGCCATCATCATGTCCAGCCGGTCGCCCGCGATCAGATCCTCCGACACGCAGCGCGCCCAGCTCGACAGCCCCTTGGTCGGCCCGCCCACCAGCAGGCGCACCGGACCCTTGCCCGCATCCCACTGCCGCACGATCCGCCTGATCGCCGACCAGCGCGGCCTGCGCTGGCTGGTCCAGTCCAGCAGCCGATCGTACCAGCGCACCAGATCGGCCACCGCCTTGCCCTCGACCGTGACGGCCAGATCGTTCCACCCGTTCATCGCGGGCGGGCTGAAATAATCGTCCTCGATGTTGAAGCCGCCGATCATCGCCAGCCGCTCGTCCGCGACGACGATCTTCTGGTGGTTGCGGATCAGGTAACGCTGCGACCAATGCGCGCTGAAACGCGCCGTCTGCCCGCCGACGGCATTCAGCGGCTCGAGGAACTGTTCGCTGGCCGTGGCGCCGAACCCGTCAAGGATCAGCGTCACCCGCACCCCGCGCCGCGCCGCCGCGATCAGCGCATCGCGCACCTGATGCGACACCTCGTCCTCGGCGAAGATGTAAAAACACATGCGCAGCGTGCCCTGCGCTCCGTCGATCAGCGCGAGCAGCGCCTTCAGCCGATCCTTGCCCGCAGGATAGAAGCCCAGACAGTGGTCCTGCGCGGTCAGGTGAAACGGCGGCGGGTCGCGATAGGCCGGCGTCCCGGCGTTGATCGGCTCTACCTTGGTCATGGCGCGGTGATGGCCCGCCGAAAGGGAGAGGGCAAGGGGGCAGGGCAAGCGAAGCGCGGTGCAAGAGGCGGCATTTCTTGACTCGCGGGCGGCTTTTGCCTATTCGCCGCGCTTTCCGACAGGACCAACTTTTTAGCCGAGGTGCCCTATGGCGCGCGTTACCGTCGAAGATTGCGTCGACAAGATCCCGAACCGTTTCGATCTCGTTCTGCTGGCTGCCCAGCGGGCGCGCGAAATCTCGGCCGGCAGCGAGCTGACCGTCGACCGCGACCGCGACAAGAATCCGGTCGTCGCGCTGCGCGAAATCGCAGAGCAGACGGTGAAGCCCAAGGACCTCAAGGAAACTTTGGTACAGGGCATGCAGAAGGTCGCCGTGGACGACGATGACGAGGTCGATGAAGTCGGCTCGCTGTCGCGCTCGGCAGAGGCGCTGCGCCTCACCGCCGCCGCGCCCACGCGCAACACCTCGATCGGGTCCGACTACGACGGCTGATCCTGCGCGTATATTTGCGAATTCAGGGAAAGGGCTGCCATCGGGCGGCCCTTTTCATTTGCACTGCGGCAAACCCTTCACGAACCCTCGCCAGCGGGTATAGACTTGGACCGACGCAAGCGAGGGGGTCTTGGTGAGCGATATTTCCGACGGGATCGGCGGGATGGTCGAAGGCGGCGCCCATGGCCGCGCGGCAGAGCGCGAGGTCAATCCGGCGGGCCGGGGCGGCAGTGCGCCCCGCGCGAATACCGAAAAAGGCCATTTCCACGAAAGCGAGTGCCTCAATTGCGGCGCGCAGCTGGTTGGATCGCATTGCCACCACTGCGGGCAGGAAGCGCATCTGCACCGGACCGTCGGCGCGTTCCTGCACGATCTGATGCACGGGGTGCTGCACCTTGACGGCAAGATCTGGCGGACACTGCCGATGCTGGTGCTGAAACCCGGGCATCTCACTCGCGAATATATCGACGGCAAGCGCCGCAGCCACGTGTCGCCGATGGCGCTGTTCCTGTTCTCGGTCTTCGCGATGTTCGCGGTGTTCTCGATGCTGGGCCTCTCCGCCCCGACCGACCTGCGCGGCGAGCTGGTGGAGGGCGACATCCCCGTGGTCATCGGCGAGACCGAGGACGAGCTTGCCGCCGAAGAGCGCCGCCTTGCCGAAATGGAACCGGGAAGCGCGGAATATGCCGTCCTCGAACGCAGGGTCGAGAATCTGAAGGCCGCCCGCAATGTTTTGCGCAACATGAACGGCGAAGAAGCCCCTGCTTTCGAAATGGGCCGGACCGGCGTCGCCAAGCTCGACAAGGGCGTGCAGAAGTGGCGCGAGAACCCCTCGCTCATGGTCTACAAGCTGCAGTCGAGCGGGTACAAGTTCTCGTGGCTGCTGATCCCGCTGTCGCTGCCCTTCATGTGGCTGATGTTCTTCTGGAAACCGCAGTTCAGCATGTACGACCATTCGGTGTTCGTGACCTATTCGATCGCGTTCATGTCGCTGCTGTTCCTCACCGCAAGCGTGCTCGCGGTGCTGGGCGCGCCGGAATGGGTGATCACCACGCTCTGCACGGCGGTGCCGGTGATCCATATCTACAAGCAGTTGCGCTATGGCTATCACCTCAGCCGCGCGGGTGCGCTGGTGCGGACGTCGGGCGTGCTGGTGTTCGTCTCGCTGGTGCTGATGCTGTTCCTCGCGATCCTGCTGATGCTGGGCATATGGTGAGCGCCGCACCCTTCGCGGTGCGCCCGGTGGCGCTGGACGATCCGCAGTTCCTCGACCTGCTTACGCTGCATCTGGCAGGGATGCGTCAACATTCGCCCGCCGAATCGGTTCATGCGCTCGACCTCACCGGACTATCGGGACCGGCGCTGACCTTGCTGGGCGCATGGTCGCCGGACGGGCGGCTGGCAGCGATCGGCGCAATGAAGCGACTGGGCGAGAAACGACCGGGCGGGGGGCAGGCCGAAGTCAAGTCAATGCGCACCCACCCCGATTTCCTGCGAAAAGGCGCGGCTGCGGCGCTGCTAGAAGCCATCATCGCGCTTGCACGGGAGGAAGGCCTGCGCCGCCTCAGCCTCGAAACCGGGAGCGGAGAGGCGTTCGAACCGGCGCTTTCGCTCTATCGTAAGCGGGGTTTTACAAGCGGCGGGGCTTTCGCCGATTACACCGCGACCGACTTCAACCAGTTCCTGCACCTCGACCTGCACTCGTAAAATACGAAAAAGGGCGGGAAGCCGAAGCCGCCCGCCCTCGATCTTGTCGCTGACCCTAACCGTCAGGCCGGATGCGGTCCTTCGCCCGAGAAGCGCTTGCCGGCCTTGGGAACGCCAAAGCCGCTTGCCGGAACCGGCCGCGCAGGACCGCTCGGCGCATCGGGACGGTCGATCCGGCCATTTTCCAGCAGTTGGTCGATCTCGTCGCCGGTCAGCGTTTCATATTCCAGCATGGCCTGCGCCAGCAGGTGCAGCTTGTCTTCCTGATCGTTGAGCACATCGGTCGCGCGCCTGTGCGCATCCTCGACCAGCTGCTTGATCTCGGCGTCGATCAGCTTGTTGGTCTCCGCGCCCGCGAAGGTGCGCGTAGTCTGGCCCATGCCAAGATAGCCTTCCTGGCTCTGCTCGTACTGCAGCGGGCCCAGCTTGTCCGACATGCCCCACTTGGTGACCATGTTCCGGGCCAGATCGGTCGCGTACTGGATGTCGGAAGACGCACCCGACGACACCTTGTCGTGCCCGAAGATGATCTCCTCCGCCACGCGTCCGCCCATCGCGACCGCAAGGTTCGCATGCATCTTGTCACGGTGATAGGAGTAGCTGTCCCGCTCCGGCAGGCGCATCACCATGCCCAGCGCGCGGCCGCGCGGGATGATCGTCGCCTTGTGGATCGGGTCCGAAGCCGGCTCGTTCAGCGAGACGAGCGCATGGCCCGCCTCGTGATAGGCGGTCATCTTCTTCTCGTCGTCGGTCATGACCATCGAGCGGCGCTCGCTGCCCATCATGACCTTGTCCTTGGCGTCCTCGAACTCCTGCATCGCGACAAGCCGCTTGTTGCGGCGGGCGGCCAGCAGGGCAGCCTCGTTCACCAGATTGGCGAGGTCGGCACCCGAAAAACCGGGCGTGCCGCGCGCGATCATGCGCGAATTGACGTCGGGAGCCAGAGGCACCTTCTTCATGTGCACGGCCAGGATCTTTTCGCGCCCGTCGATGTCGGGCACGGGCACCACGACCTGACGGTCGAAACGGCCCGGACGCAGCAGCGCGGGGTCGAGCACGTCGGGGCGGTTGGTCGCCGCGATGATGATGATGCCCTCGTTGGCCTCGAAACCGTCCATCTCGACCAGCAGCTGGTTCAGCGTCTGCTCGCGCTCGTCGTTCGAATTGCCGAGGCCATGGCCGCGCGAACGGCCCACCGCGTCGATTTCGTCGATGAACAGGATGCAGGGCGCGTTCTTCTTCGCCTGCTCGAACATGTCGCGCACGCGGCTTGCACCGACGCCGACGAACATCTCGACGAAGTCGGAACCAGAAATGGTGAAGAACGGCACGCCTGCCTCACCCGCGATGGCGCGGGCGAGCAGCGTCTTGCCGGTACCGGGCGAGCCGACCAGCAGCGCACCCTTGGGAATCTGGCCGCCCAGCTTGGAAAAGCGCGACGGGTCCTTCAGGAATTCGACGATTTCCTCCAGCTCCTCACGCGCCTCGTCGATGCCGGCCACATCGTCAAAGGTGACGCGGCCCTGGCGTTCGGTCAGCAGCTTGGCCTTGGACTTGCCGAAACCCATCGCGCCGCCGGCGCCCCCGCCCTTCTGCACCTGACGCAGCGCGAAGAACGCAATGCCGAGGATCAGCAGGAACGGCAGCGAGTTGAACAGGATGATCAGCAGCAGGCTCTGCTGCTCCGGCTCCGCGCCGGTATACTCGACGCCGTTCGCCTCAAGCAGTTCGGGCAGGCTGGCATCGCCCGGTACCGGAACGGTCGAGAACGGCTGGTCGTTGTTCAGCGTGCCGGTAATGCGGTCGGGTGCGATCTGCACTTCGCGCACGCTTCCGGCAGCAACCTGCTCGCGGAAATCGGAGTAGCGGATCTGCGTACCCTGTGTCGCGCCACGTTCTCCGAACATCGATACGACAAGCAGGAGTGCGAGAAAGATCCCGCCCCAGATCATCAGGCTCTTGAGCCATGGATTGCCGCCTGGCTGTTCGTCTTTGTTCATCGTGTTTGCCGGATATCCTTTCAGCCAACCAAGATAGGCGACAGATGGTGAATGGCAAGCAAACGAAGCCTGCCGAAAGCCACGATTCAGCCCGTTTTTCGCGGGGGTTCGGGGGTAAACAGCCATTCCGGGCCGCCGTGCCCCTGTTTCGCCGCGCATCGCAGGCCCGCCAGAGTCGCCGTTCCGCCCGATTCGAGCGTGGTCAAAAGCCGCTCGATCTCGGCCCCGCGCGGGCCGGTCTGCGCCCGGCCAAGCTCTCCGATCAGCCTCTCGATCACGCGAAAGCGCAGGCCGCGCACACCGGTCTCTCGGGAGGAGGGGGCATAGATCGCCGCCTCGTCGCCGGGCAGAAAGGTGACGCTGTCCCGCAGTTCCTCATCGACCATGGCTTCCAGCGCATCGAACGCATCGCGCAGATGGCGCGCGCTGCGGGCAAGCCCTTCGGCATCGAGCCATTCGGCTTTCGCCATCGCGGCACGGAACCGTGCGCGGTCGTATTTCGGATCCTCGTTCGACGGATCGCACGCAGGTTCCAGCCCCGCCGCCGCGCAAAGCGCCGCCAGTTCGCCGCGGTGCCAGCCCAGCAGCGGGCGTATCAGCATGATGTCCGCCGCCATCGGCATGGCCCGCCGCGTCCGCATCGCGGCAAGCCCTTTCAGCCCCGATCCGCGGTTGAGGCGCATCAGCAGCGTCTCGGCCTGATCCTCGATGTGATGCGCGGTGGCGACGACCGGCAGGCCCCGCTCCCGCGCCCAGCCGCCCAGCGCCAGATAGCGTTCGTGCCGCGCCCGGGACTGCATATTGCCGCCCTTGGGCAGGGTGACGGGCAGGATCGCATGCGGCACACCCAGCTCGCGGCAGACCCGCGCCACCATCGCGGCCTCGTCGGCGCTTTCGGGGCGCAGGCGGTGATCGACGGTCGCGGCCTCGACCCGCTGCGGAAAGGCACGCGCCGCCAGCACCAGCATGCCCAGCGAATCCGGCCCGCCCGATACGGCAAGCCCGATCCGCTCATCCGCGCCCGCCAGCGCCGCGCAATCGGCGGCAAAGCGAGACGCGGCCTCGTTCAGATCGGTCGGCGTATCAATCGCAGCCCGCCTCGCGCCCGGTCTGCAGGTTCAGCGAGGACAGCCGTCCATTCGCCTCGGCCGGATAGACGCGGCGGAATTCGGCCAGGGCCTCGCAGCTTTTCGACTTGTTGCCCAGCGCCAGCGTCGCGCGCGAGAGATAGAGCAGGCTGTCGGGCGCCCGCTCGCCGCTGCGGTCGGCGAGATAGTTCTGCAGGAACGCCTCGCCCGCCCGGCTGGCCTGCCCCTCGTCCAGCCACGAACGGCCGATCAGATTGCGCGCCCAGCTTGCACGGCGATGATTGGGATAGACGTTGACGACCTTCTGCAACTGCTCGCGCGCGGCGGGGTACTGCTTCGCTTCCCACAGGCGATAGCCATAGACATAGGTGTCGTCGGCATCGTCGCCGGTCGAGGGCTTCTCGACCGCGGCCACGGCGGTCGCGCCGGTCGCGGCGCCGCCAGTCATCGCGGCCATGTTGTTGCCCGTGGCATTGGGACTGGCGTTGGAATTGGCCGTCGGTGCCGGCGTGGAAGGCGTAGCGTTGCCGTTCGCCGCGTCCCCGTCGAAAGGCACCAGCGCGTCGCTGGGCGGCATGCTGCCCGCTTCCAGCGTCTCGACCCGCTCGGTCAACAGGCGCATCGCATTGGAATTGGTCTCGACCTGCGCGGTCAGGCTCTGCAGCGCCGATTCCACCGCATCCATGCGGGCCAGCAGATCGGTGACGGGCCCGGCGGTGTTGCTGGGGCCGACCGGCTGCGTCTGCGGCGCGACGATCTCAGGCTCGAAATAGGGGCCCGCGCCGCCGGGGAAGACCTTGCGTTGCAGGGCCTTTACCTCCTGCTCCAGCTTGCGGATGCGCACATCGTCCTGCGCGAAGGCGGGCGACGAAACGCTAAGCGTCACGGGCATGGCGACGACCAGCGCGCCGCCCAGCATCAACGCATGGCGGCGCAGCGTGCGCAGGGGGCTGGATTTGAAACGAAGGGAACGCAGGGGGGCGGTCATGAAAGGCAACCTCACGGGATTCTGAATGCGAAAGAACTATGATGTCGGCTGGCGGCAAAACGGTGGATGAATGGGGCAATCGCACCGCAGGTCATCGCGCCGGTCCTACTCGCCCTGCGGCAGGCCCGGTCCGGGCGCGCGCCCGCGCAGCGCCGCGGCGTCGACGGGCACGTCGCGAATCACGGTCTGCTCGGCCGCCAGCGGGGGCACCGCGCGCCCGCCGACCGTGATCGACAGCGCGTCGGGGCGGCCGGTCCAGATCTGCGGACCTTCGGCGTCGGCGGGTATGGTGAAGCTTTCGTTCAGCGCCATCTGCTTCTGGAACAGCTGCGATCCGCTCTGGTCGTAGAACTTGACCCAGATACCGTCGACCGTGGCGGTGAACACCACCTCGTCCGATGTCGCCGCGTCCTCGGGCGCCGCTTCGGCCTGCACGGGGGCCGCTGCGGCGACCTGCGGCTGCTCGCCTTCCAGCGGCGGCATTTCCGCGGCGGGCACGAAAAAGCCCTTCCACACCACCAGTACGACAACGACCAGCGCGACCACCGCGGCCAGCACCACCCACGTCAGCCTGCCCGACGGATTGCGTTCGGGATCGCCCGGTTCCAGATGGTCGAGATGGCGTTCGGGGCGGACCTTTTCGGCCATCCCCATCTCGTCCCGCAGGCGCTGGACCATGGCACTGCTGTCCAGCCCCAGCGCATTGGCATAGCTGCGCACGAAGCCGATGATATAGGTCCGGCTGGGCATCGCCGAAAAATCGCCTTCGTCGATGGCGATCAGATGGCGTTCCGAGATCTTGGTGCGATCGGACAGATCGGCACGGCTCATCCCCTGCCGCTCACGCTCTTGCCGCAGCGTGTCGGACACCGTCGTGCCGGTGGGAGCCGTATCGTCGATCTCGTTCTCGTCCACGCGTCCCTAACCTCTCGCCAGCCCAATGATATTCGCGTCCAACATGCAGCCTGCAATGGCCGGACATGAACGGCTGCACGAGTATCGATAGGCGATTGCACGGGCGATTGCACCCCGCCCCCCTCGATCTTTCCCAGCAGAAATGCATTCTGCCGCAAAAATTTGCTGACTGCTCAGTGCGTCGCGCGATGGCGGGCGCGGATCACTCCCATTCGATCTCGCGCTCGTCGGCCCATTCGGTCAGGGCGCCGCGCAGATCGCTGACCGGTTCGTTCAGCCATTGCTCCATCTGCTCGGCCAGTTCGCGCGTGTCGATCTTGCGGAACATCGCCTTGTGCGGGCCGACCGAAGCGGGGGTGATCGACAGGCGGCGGATGCCGATGCCGGTCAGCGCCAGCGCCTCCAGCGGGCGTCCGCCCATCTCGCCGCAGACGGTGATGTCGATCTGCTGCCCCGCCAGCGTGCGCACGACGCGGCGGATGAAACGCAGGATCGACGGGTTCAGCCAGTCATAGCGTTCGGCCAGCTTGGGGTTCGACCGGTCGGCGGCGAACAGGAACTGGGTCAGGTCGTTGGTGCCGATGGACACGAAGGACAGCTTGGGCGCCAGCACGTCGAGCATTTCGGCCAGCGCGGGCACTTCCAGCATCACGCCATAGCGGATCTGTTCGGGCAGCACCTTGCGGCGGCTGCGCAAAAACGCCAGCTGCGCGTCGAACACGGCCTTGGCGGCATCGAACTCCCACGGTTCGGACACCATCGGGAACATCACGTTAAGCGTGCGGCCCGCCGAAGCCTCCAGCAGGGCGCGCGCCTGCGCCTTCATCAGCCCCTCGCGCTCAAGCGCAAGGCGCAGCGCGCGCCAACCCATCGCGGGGTTCTCGTCGCCGCCGTTCTCCTCGTCACCGCGCAGATAGGGCAGCGACTTGTCGCCGCCGACATCCACGGTGCGGAACACCACCGGCTTGTCGCCCGCGGTGTCCAGCACGTCGCGGTACAGCCGCGTCTGCCGGTCGCGCTGGGGCAGGGCGGCGGATACAAGGAACTGGAACTCGGTCCGGAACAGGCCAATGCCGTCCGCGCCGGTCAGGTTCAGCATGGGCACGTCGTCGCGCAGCCCGGCATTGATCATCAGCGTGATGCGCTCGCCGTCCTTGGTGAACGGCTCCACATCGCGCAGCGCGGCATAGCGGGCCTGCCGCTCGCGGCTGCGGGCAGAGCGCGCCTCGAACGCCTCGACCACCGACTGGGTGGGGCGGATATTGGCGATGCCCTGCGCGCCGTCGACTAGGATCAGATCCCCCTCGCGGATCATGCCGCGCAGGCCCCGGATGCGGCCCAGCACCGGCACGCCCATCGCGCGCGCCACGATGACGACATGGCTGGTGAGCGAGCCCTCTTCCAGGATCACGCCCTTCAGCCGCCGCCGGTCGTACTCCAGCAGTTCCGCCGGGCCCAGGTTGCGCGCGATCAGGATCGTATCGTCGCGCAGCCCCAGCCGCGCGGCGGTCGACACCTGCCCCGACACGATGCGCAGCAGGCGGTTGGCCAGATCCTCAAGATCGTGCATCCGGTCGGCCAGCAGCGGATCGTCGATCTGCCGCATGCGCATGCGGGTGCGCTGCTGCACGCGTTCGATCGCGGCCTCGGCGGTCAGGCCGGAATCGATCGCCTCGTTGATGCGGCGGGTCCAGCCCTCGTCATAGGCGAACATCTTGTAGGTCTCGAGCACCTCGTCATGCTCGCCCCCCACGCCGAATTCGGCCTGGTTCGACATGGTCTCGATCTGCTCGCGCATCTTGTCGAAGGCGGACAGGACGCGCGCACGCTCGGCCTCGGTATCCTCGGCCATGACATGTTCGATGGTGATGCGCGGCTGGTGGAACACCGCGTGCCCCGTCGCCAGACCCTTGACCAGCGAGAGGCCCGACAGCTGGCGCGGATCGGTCAGCATCGGGCTGGCCGCCACCGCATCGGCATCGTCGATCAGCCCGGCATTGGCGATCAGTTCCGACAGCACCATGGCCACGGTCTGCAGCGCTTCAATCTCGACCTCTTCATAGCGGCGCGGCTCGACATGCTGGACCGCCAGCACGCCCACCGCGCGCTCCATCCGCACGATCGGCACGCCCGCGAAGGAGTGGAACTTGTCCTCCCCCGTTTCAGGCCGATAGGAAAAGTCTGGATGCGCCGCCGCCTCGGCCAGGTTCAGCGTCTCGACATGCTCGGCCAGCGATCCGACAAGGCCTTCGCCGATGGCCAGCCGGGTGACGTGCACCGCGTCCTGGTTCAGCCCGCGCGTCGCGAACAGTTCCAGCATGCCCTCGCGCAGCAGATAGATCGAACACACCTCGCTATCGAGGCTTTCGCCGATCAGATCGACCACCTGGTTCAGCTTCGATTGCGCATTATTGCGCGAGGCCATCACCTCGTGAAGGTTGGTAAGGATCTGTCGCGCGGCTGAAACGGGTGATGGCATGGCATTCGGTTATAGCAAAGCCGCCGAACCGCCAAACCGGAAATGCACCGTTTTGCCTGCTGTTGTCCGCATGGTCCGGATGCAATCCGCCCCCGGAATCCTGCGCGGGACGCCGGGGGCTGTGAAACCTGCCTTTGCGGGCAGGCTGGATCGGGAAAATCCGCGCTAGTTCAGCGCGATCTCTTCCTTGATCCTCAGCTTTTGCCGCTTGAGAGCCTGTATCTTCGCATCATCGGGCGCGGGGCGCGTCATCTCTTCGTGGATCTGGCGTTCGAGGCCGGCGTGCTTGGTGTTGAGCGCGCTGATGTGCGTGGATTCCATGAAGTCAGTCTCCTGCGTTCGCGTGTTTCGGATCTGGCGGTCGATTCCCTCGTCAAGAAGGATCCCTCATGATCGAAGCCAACTTAAGCGGCCGGGGCGACTCGTGGCGGTCGCGTTACCGACAGTCCCTAGACAATCACAAAACTGTCATCTTGCGAAGGGCAATCCGGAGTGACCGCGACGAAAAGCCGCCCGATTTGCGACAGGCCGCAACAGCCGTTGCCTGCGCGCGGCGAACGGGGCATGAGCATGGCCATGACCGAAGACGAGATGCGCAAGCGGCTGGAAATTCTGCGCGTGGAACACCGCGACCTCGACGCCGCGATCGCCGCGCTGGCGGAAAACCCGTCGGACCAATTGCGCGTCGCCCGCCTGAAAAAGCGCAAGCTGTTGCTCAAGGACCAGATCCTGCAGCTTGAGGACGCGCTGATCCCGGATATCATTGCCTAGGGCGGCAAGGTGGTATGAGTCCGCAAAGCGCCATGCTTTATCGTAAGCGGTCATTCCGGTTACGACCGATTTCGGACGTTGTGGATTCGCGTTGACAACTTTAGTTTGAACGCATGCATCTCTTGCTTGCCATTGTTCTAACCGCCTTGGGCCCAATAGGTCTTAAGGCATTGTTCTGGTTGAACGCCACGCTTTGCCTGAGTTTGATGAACCGTCAGATCGGACAGAGTTTCTGGAGGTTCACACCCCTTGAGATGACATTATCTCTCGCGATGAGCGCTTCATTTGTTTTTGCAGTCTATTTTCAGCAACCAAAATATATATTTTTGCCTTTGACCTTTATTGTGTCTGCATTGAGTTGGTTATTCCTATTGACGGCCCGAACGTGGCGAGAATCGAAATCACTATTGGAATAGAGTAAGGGCAAACGTCAGCTTCCCGCCCCTTTCCTGCCTTCCAAGCCAACCGATCACTCCGCCAATAACGGACGTGCCATCCTTGCACTCGTCATTCCCGCGAAGGAGGGAATCCATAGAGCAAAAGCGCAACACCGCTCTGGCACCCAGCCTGCGCGAGAATGGCGAAGCCGTCGGCAAACCGGCCCCATCAGCCCCGCAGCGCCGTCGCGATCCCCACGATGCTCGTGATCGTCAGCACCACACCGACGAAGATCAGCAGCGGCTTGATCGGAATGCGCTTGGCCGCATAGGCGCCGATGGGCGCCGCACACACGCCGCCGATGATCAGCCCCAGTGTCGCGCCCGCCAGATCCGCGAAACCGATCTGCGAAATGAAAGTGATCGAGATGGCGATCGTCAGGAAAAACTCCGCCGCACTGACCGTGCCGATCACCCGGCGCGGCTCCACGCCCTGCACCAGCAGGTTCGAGGTGACGACCGGTCCCCATCCGCCGCCGCCCGCCGCATCCAGAAAGCCGCCGATGGCCCCCAGTGGCGCCACGTGGCGAGCGGGTTTCGCTTCGGGCGGATACAGCACGCCGCGCGCGATCAGCCACACGCCGATGATCGTCAGATAGGCCAGCACGATGGGCTTCACGATGGCGGCGTCGATATTGCTCAGCAGATAGGCCCCCGCGATCCCGCCCAGCACGCCAGCGCCCGCAAGGCGGAAAAACAGCGATTTGTCGATATTGCGATGCGCCAGATGGCTGATGCCGCTTGCCCCGGTGGTAAAGCATTCGACCAGATGCACCTTGGCCGACGCCAGCGCGGGCGGCATGCCCAGCAGGCCAACCAGCAGCGAGTTGCAGATCACGCCGAACGCCATGCCCAGCGCGCCATCGACCAGCTGAGCAAGAAATCCGACGATGATGAAGGGAACGAGGTCGGCCAGGAATTCGGTGGCCATGCAAGGTCATCCCGGTAGTGGAACCGGGACCAAGGCTTATCGCACGCCGCCGTTTTCGCGAAACAGTTTTAAGCGCGGGGGTGATAGGCAAATTATCTTGCCGGAATCGCGCAATGCACTTTGCGTATGCCCAGCGCCTCAGTCGCGGCGGCGATAGCGGAAATACCAGACCTTAGTGGCTATACTATCATAACACACTGATATATAATCACTAACTAGCATTTTTTGATCCCCATTTTCTCGGCTAGCAATCACCGGGTAATCACCGTGCCGAATTTGGTAAGCGCGCGCCCCCATGAACGGATTTCTGCGTTTGTGATCATGACGCAGGTGCTGCCAATCGGAAGCAGGTGGCGAAACGCTTGCGATCAGCCGCGCTTATCCCTGCTTCTGTGAATAGGTGTTCCCACCGTGTCGCTACGATCCTACTCATGTCTTCGGCGATTGCTGTCGCGTCCTCATGGCCGAGGTCGAAGACCGCGGCACCGGCGAGAGCATTCTCGATCGTTGCATTGCGGCCTTCCGGCCCCACACCGAGGACGAGCCGTCGCTCCAGTCCCAGCTGCGGCTTTGGCACTACATCGTAAAGCGGCGATAGCCGCCAACCCTCACCATCGAACAGGAAGCCATGATTACGCAGGTGATCATCATCATTCGTGACGAGGATATTGAGCAGCATACGACGAAATAGCTCGTGCAGATCCTGACGTACTTCGGTTCCGAATTGCCGGATCGCTCCTGCGAGATCGGCATAGCTGAAGCTGCTGACCTCGCTCTCATGCGCCCCGAGCATTGTGAGCCCCGAAGCGAAGGGCCTACGCTCCAGCCAGTTCCCGTGAGGAATCCGGTCGAACCGTTCGATCAGATAGATGTCGCGATCAAGGACGCAGCGGAAGTCGAGTGGCGGAACGTCGAGACCACATTCGCCGGCAAGCCGCATTGTCGCTAGTTCGACCCTGCATTCGGGAAAGCTATCCCCCCGCTTCTGGAATTTCGCGATCCAGGGCTGCTCGCCGATTTTTGTAGCTGCCTTCGGCCGGGCGCCGCCCAGAGATGACCCGGCGGCCAGCAACGCCCTCAAGTTCTCGTCGAGTTCGTCGACATGCTGCGCTCGTTCGGCGGCTTCTGCTAGCTCTGCGAGCGTGAACTCTTCGCCCGGAGCAGGGCCGTCCCCCCATGGCGTAATTCTCTCAGGCTGGGCGGACGTCGGCCCAAAGGCGAGCGCACCCACGCGATGTTCGCCCGAGGCCAGAATGAGATCGATTTCGCTCGGCAAGCGATCGCCCA